>SCQZ01000435.1 GCA_004299665.1 Jatrophihabitans sp. | reverse complement strand
TTCCGATCTGCTTCACGAAGACCCCGCCGAGGCGGTAGTAGGCGCCCCACTCCTGCTGCATCCGGCGCGGGTAGGCGCGCAGGGCGAACTCGCGCGCCGGCCCCTCGGGGCGGCCGAGGGCGCGCACCACCGCCTCGGCGGCGAACTTGCCGGACTCCATCGCGTACGGGATGCCCTCGCCGTTGAAGGGGTTCACCGATCCGCCCGCGTCGCCGACCAGCAGCAGGCCGTCGAGGTAGTGCGGGGTGCGGTTGAAACCCATCGGCAGTGCCGCCCCGCGGGTGGGGCAGGTCGCGTTCGGCTCGCGCAGCCCCCACTCCTCGGGCGTGTTGTCCAGCCAGCGCGTCAGCAGCGCGCGGTAGTCGGTCCGGCCGAACCCGGCGCTGGAGTTCAGTACCCCGAGACCGGCGTTGACCGTGCCGTCCCCCATCCCGAAGATCCAGCCGTACCCCGGCAGCAGCGCGGAATCGTTCGGCTTGCCGTCCCACAGTTCCAGCCACGACTCGAGGTAGTCGTCGTGCGTGCGCGGGCTGGTGTAGTAGCGCCGCACCGCCACGCCGAGGGGCCGGCGGTCGTTGCGGTGCACGCCGAGCGCCTGCGCGACCTTGCCGCTGACCCCCTCGCAGCTCAGCACGAGGGGGGCGCGGAACTCGACCGGTCGCCGGTCGGCGGTGCGCCCCCGGACCCCGACCACGCGCCCGGCGGCCGTCCGCACCGGCTCGGTGACCGTCCACCGCTCGTACAGCCGCGCGCCCGCCCGCACCGCGCGATCGGCGAGCAGCGCGTCCAGGTCGGCACGCGGGCGCACCAGCCCGTAGCTCGGGAAGCTGGTCAGCTCCGGCCACTCCAGGTGCAGGCGCTGGCCCCCGCCGATGACCCGCAGGCCCCGGTTGTGCAGCCAGCCCGCCCGCTCGCTCACGTCGACGCCCATGTCCAGCAGGGCGCGGGTGCCGCGGGGGGTCAGGCCGTCGCCGCACACCTTCTCGCGCGGGAAGGACGTCTTCTCCAACAGCGCCACGTCCAGCCCCGCGGTCGCGAGCCAGTACGCCGCGCTCGCGCCGGCCGGGCCCGCCCCGACGACGACGACGTCCGCGCTGCCCCGCTCGGCCGCCTCGTCGGAGGGTCGCGCGGCGGGCCGGACGCCGGTGCGCGCGGTGTCCTCGACCGCGGCCGTGCTCATCGCTGCATCACCGCCATCATCGCCGGATACGACGCTCGCTTCCCTGACGCGACTTTGTGAACGCTTTCACGAGCTGTCCCCCGCGAGTCTAGGCGGTGGCCCACCGCGCCGCCGGACCAGATGCCGCGTCCGCCGGAGCGGATGTCCGCCTGCGATCGGCTGCCGCGCCGGGCCGCGCGGATCAGACGGAGCGTCGCGCGGCGCGCGACTGGACGACCCGGGCGGTGCTGGGGATGATGGTCCGGCGGGCGGCCCACAACCGGTATCGGTGGCGGCGATGACAGCGACAGGTCAGCTCGTGGCTCGGGCGCCGGAGATCGAGCGCATCGATGCCCTCCTGCGCGCGATCCCCGGCGGCCTCGAGGTGCTGACCATCGAGGGCGAGCCGGGCATCGGCAAGACGGCCGTCTGGCACGAGGGTGTGCGCCGCGCCCGGGCCATGGGGACCTCGGTGCTCACCGCGCGCGCCACGGCCGCGGAGCGCGCGCTGACGCTCACCACGCTCACCGACCTGTTCGACCCGGTCGGCGACGAGGTCCTCGGCAGGCTGCCCGCCCCTCAACGGGACGCGCTGCGGACCGCCCTGCTGCGCACCCCGCAACCTGCCGGCGCGACCGGGCGGGCCCTGCCGGCGGCGGTGCTGTCGCTCCTGCGCGCCCTGGCACTCGACGGCCCGTTGCTGATCGCCGTCGACGACGCACAGTGGGTCGACCCCGCCTCGGCGCGGGCACTGTCCTACGCGCTGCGGCGGCTGGACACCGAGCCGATCGGCGTCCTGGCCGCCGTCCGCGGACCGGCGGCGCGCGCGCCGGCCGGCGATGCGGCCCGGATCGACGCGGCCGCCGACGTGCGCAGGCGCACCACCGTGCCCCTCGGCCCGCTCAGCGTCGCCGCGCTGCACGAGATCGTCAAGGCGCGGACCGGGCGGGCGATCGCCCGCCCGCTGATGGTGCGCATCGCCGAGGCGTGCGTGGGCAACCCGTTCTTCGCCCTCGAGATCGCGGCGGAGTTACCGCCCGAACTGCCCGCAGACGGCCGCCTGCCCCTGCCGCCGAGCCTGGACGAGGTACTCGGAACGCGGCTGGGGCGCCTGCCGGGCCGCACGCGGGAGGCGCTGACCGTCTGCGCGGTCCTGGCCGGGCCCGGTCCCGACCTGGTCGACGTCGGCGCGTTGGAACCGGCCGAGCGGGCAGGCATCGTGGTCGTCGAGCCGGGTCGGGTGCGATTCTCCCATCCGCTGTTCGCCGAGGCGGTGTGGAACCGGGCGGGCGCGGCACAGCTGCGCCGGCTGCACCGGCGCCTGGCCGACCTGGTCGCCGACCCCGAGCAGCGGGCCCGGCACCTCGCGCTCGCGTCGGTGACCAGCGACGAGAGCGTCGCCGTCGAACTGGACCGGGCGAGCGCGCTGGCTCGCGGCCGAGGCGCTCCCCAGGCCGCCGCCGAACTGCTGGAACTGGCGGTGGAGCTGACGCCGCCCGGCGCCGCGAACCCCCCGGTGCGGCGGTGCGTCGCGGCGGCGCAGCAGTGGATCGACGCCGGCGACCTCGTCCGGGCACAGACGCTGCTGGAACGGGTCCTGGCCGACGGGCCGGCCGCGCCCGCCCGCGGTTCGGCCCTGGCGCTGCTCGCCCAACTGCAC
>SCQZ01000434.1 GCA_004299665.1 Jatrophihabitans sp. | reverse complement strand
CTCGCGCCCGCCCCGGGCGCGAGGACGAGCTGTGGGACGTCGCCGGATGGGCAATCCTGTTCGGGATCATCGGCGGGCGGTTGTACCACCTCATCAGCGATCCGGAGCTGTACTTCGAGGGCAGGCCCGGCACCAGCCCGTGGAACGCGTTCAAGATCTGGGACGGCGGTCTGGGCATCTGGGGTGCGATCGCGCTCGGCGCCTTCGGCGCCTGGATCGGCTGCCGGCGCAAGGGAATCTCATTGGTCGCCTTCGCCGA
Organism: Jatrophihabitans sp.; assembly: GCA_004299665.1. Taxonomy (GTDB): domain Bacteria; phylum Actinomycetota; class Actinomycetes; order Mycobacteriales; family Jatrophihabitantaceae; genus FW021-bin43. Next base: position 5,937 of record SCQZ01000434.1, on the reverse strand, counting down.
CATCGCCGCGCCGGGCGTCATCCTGGCGCAGGCGATCGGCCGGGTCGGCAACTACTTCAACAACGAGCTCTACGGGGGACCGACGTCGCTGCCCTGGGGGCTGCAGGTCCACTGCATGGACATCGTCACCGGCCGCGCCGTGCCGGTCGGGACGGCCGACGGCGGGCAGGCCTGTTCCGGGTCATCGGTCGTACCGGGACTGTTCCATCCCACGTTCCTCTACGAACTGGTGTGGGACGTCGCGGTGGGGCTGACCCTGCTCTACCTCGACCGGCGCCTGCGCCTCGGCCGGGGCAACGTGTTCGCCCTCTACGTGATGGGCTACACCGCCGGCCGCGCCTGGATCGAGTCGCTGCGCATCGATCACGCCAACCACATCCTGGGGCTGCGGCTGAACGACTGGACCTCGATCCTGGTCTTCCTGCTGGGGCTGATCTGGTTCCTCGGCCACGGCGGGTTCCGTGCCCGGCGGGAGGGATCGGTGTACCGGCGGGACTCCGGCTCCGCGCGGCCCGGTCCCGACGGCGGCGCGGCCCGCGCCGACAGGCGGGCCGGCGCCGGGCCGGTCCCGCCGGACGACCCGCCCGCCGACGCGGAGGGGGTGCCCAGCGGTGAGCGAACAGACGCCTGACACGCGGGACGCACCCGCTGCCGACCCGGCCGGCGTCGGGCACGAGCACCGCGATGTCAGCGGTGGCTGGCTGCGCCCGACCGTCTTCGGGATGATGGATGGGCTGGTGTCCAACTTCGCCCTCATCGCCGGTGTGGCAGGCGCGAGCGCCAACACCAGCACCGTCTCCCTCGCCGGGCTCGCCGGGCTGGTCGGCGGCGCGTTCTCGATGGCGACGGGCGAGTACATCTCGGTCCGGAGCCAGAACGAGGCGACCTTCGCCGAGCTCGAGGTCGAGCGGCACGAACTGATCCACAATCGCGACGCCGAGATCGCCGAGCTGGCGCAGATGTACGTCGCGCGCGGCGTCGAACCCGAACTGGCGGCGCAGGTGGCACAGCAACTGTCGCGCGACCCGGACCAGGCGCTGGTGGTCCACGCGCAGGAGGAGCTCGGCGTCGACCCGCACCAGCTGCCCAGCCCGTGGACCGCGGCGGTCTCCTCGTTGCTGTCGTTCACCGTCGGGGCGATCCTGCCCCTGGTGCCGTACCTGTTCGGCGCGCACTCGTTGGTGGCATCGGCGGTCATCGCCGTGCTCGCGCTGTTCGCCGCGGGGGCGCTGAGCTCGCGGTTCACCAGCCGTGGCTGGCTGTTCGCCGGCACCCGCCAGCTGGTGCTGGGCGTCCTGGCCGCCGCCGTGACCTTCGGCATCGGGCACGCCTTCGCCGCCGGGGTCGCGGCATGAGCGGCATGATCGGAGCGGATGCGGAACGGAGGAGCTCCGGTGGGGACGCAGCGCTTCGACGTGCTGGTGGTCGGCGGCGGCATCTCGGGCGTCTCGATCGCGTACGAGATCGCCCGCACGCGCTCGGTCGCGCTGATCGAGATGGAGGCAGCGCTCGCCTACCACACCTCCGGACGCTCCATGGCGACCTTCCTGGAGACCTACGGCAGCCCGGCGATCCGCGCGCTGACGAGCGGCAGCCGCGCGGCCTTCGAGCACCCGCCGGACGTGATGGACGGACCGCTGCTGTCCCCGCTCGGCATGCTGTGGCTGGCCGGCGCGGGCGAGGCCGACCAGATCCGCAGGCTCTACGACGAGGTTCGGCCGGTCGTCCCCGATGCGCGCCTGGTCACGCCCGCGGAGGCGGTGCGGATCAACCCGCTGCTGCGCCCGGGGTACCCCGAGCTGGGGCTGTTCGAACCGGGGGCGACCGAGATCGACGTGCATGCCCTGCACCAGGGATACGTGCGGGGGTTGCGCCGTCGCGGTGGCGAGGTGCGCCTCTCGGCGCGGCTGGTCGCTGCCGAGCGCCGCGACGGCCGGTGGCAGGTGACGGACGCGGCGGGGACGCGGTACGAGGCGCAGGTCCTGGTCGACGCGGCCGGGTCGTGGGTCGACGAGGTCGCGCGGGCGGCCGGTGCGACGCCCGTCGGCATCCGCCCGCTGCGCCGCACGGCGTTCCTGGTCGCGCCACCCGCGGGCCTGCCGGTCCGCGGGCTGCCGCTGACCGGCACCGTCACCAGCACCTGGTACGTCATGCCGCAGGGCGACCTGCTGGCCTGCTCACCGGCCGAGCAGACCCTGCTGGAACCCTGCGACGCCAAGCCGGACGAGGTGCAGATCGCCCGGGCGCTGGAGGAGATCAACGCCGCGACGATCCTCGGGGCGCGCAGCATCCGCTCGCCCTGGGCCGGGCTGCGCAACTTCGTGCCGGACGGCAACCCGGTCGTGGGCTGGGACCCCCGCGCGGAGGGATTCTTCTGGTACGCGGCCCAGGGCGGCTACGGCATGCAGATCGCGCCGGCACTGTCCCGGACCGGCGCGGCGCTGCTGGAGGGGCGCGACGTCGACCCGGACCTGCTGGCCCGCGGGCTGGAGCCTGCGGACCTGTCGCCGGCCCGCGAGGGCATGTCCGTGTCGGCCGAACACTGACCGTGGCGAGCGGGAAGGACAGACGGTGACCGGCGACCTGCCCGGGGTGGAACTGGCCGCGCTGGCGGCGTGGCTGGACCGGGAACTGCCCGGCGCACGGAGGGGCGAGCTGTCCGGCGAGGTGATCGCGGGCGGCAAGTCCAATCTGACCTACCGCATCACGGACGGGACGACCACCTGGGCGCTGCGCCGCCCGCCGCTGGCGCACGTGCTGCCGACCGCGCACGACATGGTGCGGGAGTACACGGTGATCAACGCGCTGGACGGCACGGCGGTGCCGGTGCCGCACGCGGTCGCGCTGTGCGACGACCCGGACGTGCTGGGCGCGCCGTTCTACCTGATGGGGTTCGTGGACGGCGTCGTGCTGGACCGGCCGGGCGCCCTCGCGCGGTTGGACCCGTCCGGCGCCGGGCGCGCCTGCGAGCAACTGACGGACACCCTGGTGGCGCTGCACGCCGTCGACCCGGCGCCGGTGGGGCTGGCACAGTTCGGGCGTCCGGAGGGGTTCTTGGCCCGGCAGGTGCGGCGCTGGCACCAGCAGTGGCAGGCGTCCGAGACCCGGCCGCTGGCCGAGCTCGACCGGGTCGTGCAGCGGCTCGGGGCCCGGCTGCCCGAGCAGGCGGCGCCGGCGATCGTCCACGGCGACTACCGGCTCACGAACGTCATGTACACGCCGGACCTGTCCCGGATCGCCGCGGTGGTCGACTGGGAGATGGCAACCCTGGGGGACCCGCTGACCGACGTCGGTTTGCTGGTCGTCTACCAGACGCTGTCGACGCAGGGCGAGTTCGTGATGCCGCACATGGACCCCGCGTCCGGTTTCCTGACGCCCGAGCAGATGGTGGCCCGGTACGCGGCCGGATCGGCCCGCGACCTGTCGCGCCTGGACTGGTACGTCGGCTTCGGCTACTTCAAGCTGGCCGTGGTCGCGGAGGGCATCCACCACCGCTACCTGCAGGGCAAGACCGTCGGCCCCGGGTTCGACCACTTCGGGCCGGCCGTGCCGACACTGTTGCGGGCCGCCCTCGCATCCCTGCACGACCAGTAGGAGGAACCGTGGACTTCCGGTACAGCGAGCGCAGCGAGCAGTTGCAGCAGCAGGTGCGCGGCTTCCTCGACGACCACGTCTATCCGGCCGAACACGCCTTCGAGGAGCAGGCGGCGGCCGACCGGGCGGCCGGTACGCCGTTCCGCACGCCACCGGTGCTGGCCGGCATCAAGGACGCGGCGCGGGCCCGGGGGCTGTGGAACCTGTTCCTGCCGCCGGAGAGCGTGCGCGAGCAGCGCCGTGGCGACCCGCGCTACGGCCCGGGCCTGTCGGTGCTGGACTACGCGCCGATCGCCGAGCTGTCCGGCCGCTCGCCGGCGATCGCCCCGGAGGCGATGAACTGCGCGGCCCCGGACACCGGGAACATGGAGCTGCTGGCGATGTTCGCCACGGCCGAGCAGGACGAGCAGTGGCTGCAGCCGCTGCTGCGCGGCGAGATCCGGTCCTGCTTCTCGATGACCGAGCCCGCGGTGGCGTCCTCGGACGCGACCAACATCCGGTTGACGATCCGCGAGGACGGGGACGGGTACGTCCTCGACGGCCGCAAGTGGTGGTCGACGGGCGCGATGCGCCCGGAGTGCCGGCTCGCGATCGTGATGGGGGTCTCGGACCCGGACGCGGCCCGCCACCGGCGGCACTCGATGATCCTGGTCCCGCTCGACACGCCGGGTGTGCGCGTCGAGCGGTCCACCACCGTGTTCGGCTACGACGACGGCCCGCACGGCGGGCACGGCGTGATCGATTTCGACGGGGTCCGGGTGCCGGCGTCGAACCTGCTCGGCCCGCGCGGTGGCGGGTTCGCGATGGCGCAGGCCCGCCTCGGTCCCGGCCGCATCCATCACTGCATGCGCTGCATCGGCATGGCGGAGCGGGCGCTGGAGTTGATGTGCGCCCGCGCGGCGTCGCGTTCGGCGTTCGGCTCGCCGATCGCGGGGCAGGGTGTGGTGCAGGAGTGGATCGCCGAGTCGCGGCTGGCGATCGAGCAGGCGCGGTTGCTGGTACTCAAGGCCGCGTGGCTGATCGACGACGTCGGCGCCCGCGCGGCGCGTACCGAGATCGCGGCGATCAAGGTCGCTGCCCCGCGGGCCGCGAGCTTCGTCCTGGACCGGGCCATCCAGGTGCACGGCGCGGCCGGTGTCTCCGGGGACACCCCGTTGGCGCAGGCGTGGGCGCAGTTGCGCACCCTGCACCTGGCCGACGGCCCGGACGAGGTGCACCTGCGCACGATCGCGCGGATGGAGTTGGCGCGGGGCGGTCGCGGCTGATGGGCTGGGGCCTGACGATCCCGCTGACCGGCACCGCACTGCCGGCGCACGCGGGGCTGATCCGGGAGCTGCCCTCGTTCGGCTACACCGACGCCTGGTCCGCCGAGACGAACGGCACCGACGCGTTCACGCCGCTGGCGCTGGCCGCCGCGTGGGACCAGAGCCTGCGGCTGGGGACCGCGATCGTCCCGGTCTACACGCGCGGCCCGGCCCTCATCGCGATGTCGGCGGCGTCGCTGGCGGCGGCGGCGCCCGGCCGGTTCGTGTTGGGGCTGGGCACCTCCAGTCCGGTGATCGTGCGCGGCTGGAACGGCATCGCGTACGACGAGCCGTACCGGCGCGCCCGCGACGTGCTGCGGTTCGTCAGGCGTGCGCTCGCGGGGGAGCGGGTCGACGGCGCGTTCGACACGTTCACCGTCTCGCGCTTCAAGCTCGACAGCGCACCGGAGCAACCGCCACCGGTACTGCTCGCCGCGTTGCGGCCCCGGATGCTGCGCCTGGCAGGGCGCGAGGCCGACGGCGCGATCCTGAACTGGCTCGCCGCGACGGACGTCCCGCGCTGCGTGGCGGCTGTCGACAACGCCGCGGCCGACGTCGTGGCCCGGATCTTCGTCTGCCCCACGGACGAGCCGAACTACGCCCGCAGCCTCGGCCGGGTGCTGATCTCGACCTACCTGACCGTCCCGGCCTATGCGGCGTTCCACGACTGGCTCGGGCGCGGGCCCGCGCTCGCGGCGATGCACGAGCGGTGGGCGGCGGGGGACCGGGGCGGCGCGGCGGCGGCGATCCCGGACGAGGTCGTCGACGCGCTCGTGCTGCACGGGACGCCGGAGAGTTGCCGCGACCAGGTCCGCGCGTACGCCGACGCGGGCGTCCGCACGCCGGTGATCGCGCTGCTGCCGACGCCGGAGTTCTCCTCGCCGGAGGCGGTCCGTGAGATCGTGCGGCGCCTGGGGCCGGGGCGGTAGCCGATGGACCTGGAGGGCAGGCTCGCCGTCGTCACCGGGGGCGGCAGCGGTATCGGGGCGGCGATGTGCCGGCGGTTCGCGCAGGCCGGGGCGCGGGTCGTCGTCGTGGA
>SCQZ01000433.1 GCA_004299665.1 Jatrophihabitans sp. | reverse complement strand
GGCACCAGGGCCTGCTGATCAAGCGTCAGCCCGAGGTCACCGAGCTCTATGCGCAGATGGTCGCCGACAAGGTGATCACGCTGCACAACATCGGCGAGGAGTTGCTCGCCGGCCCGCGCAGCGACCGCACGCTGCAGATGCTCGAGGACACGCTGCGACCCGCCGTCGACAAGGCGGTCGGCCCGGCGCGCGCGGCGGTGCGGGTGGCCATCGGGACCAAGGAGTACGACACGATCCGCGCGTCGGTGGCCAGCGAGGCCACCCAGTTCGCGCCGATCGCCTTCAGCGACGCGGAGTTCAACAAGCGCCAGTCGGGCAAGATCTACACCTTCATCTCCCGGCAGATGAGCAAGATGGGACCGGACGACTTCGTGGAGATGCTCCGTTCGGCGATCAAGCAGGACGAGTGGCTGCTGTTCTTCCACGGCGGCGCGCTGGGCCTGTTCGCCGGATTCCTGCACCTTGCGATCTTCGGAGTGTGACGGTGACCGAGCGACATCTGGTGGAGCGAGCAACGTGACCGAGCGACATCTGGTGGAGCGAGCAACGTGACCGAGCGACATCTGGTGGAGCGAGCAGTGACCGAGCGAGATCTGGTGAGGCGGCCGGTCGCGGCGGCGCCGCTGCCGGCCGGCAGCCTGCTGCGTGCGGTCCCGGGCCTGGCACGGGTCGCTGCCACCTCCGCCTGGCAGGCGACGGCGTGGTCGATGCATGCCGGACGCGTCAGCACCAACTACGTCGCGCAACGTGTGATCGACGGGCAGACACCCGCCGCGATCTTGCAGGATGCCGCGACCGACCTGCGCAACGGCGCCCTGCGGCTGCTCGGACTCCCGGTGCAGGGGCCCTACCTGCGCCCCGCCGAGCGTGCGCCGCGCCCGGTGGCCTCGACCAGCGACCTGCAGCGGCGCGGCTCGGAGCTGATCCGCCGTTCGAACGACGTGCACGTCGTCGAGGACACGCACCCGGCGTTCGCGCGGATCCTGTCGGAGATCACGCCCGACGAGGCGCGCATCCTGCGATACCTGTACCTGGACGGCCCGCAGCCGGCCATCGACGTGCGGACGAACCGGCCGCTCGGCATCGGCTCGGTGCTCGTGGCCGGCGGGCTGAACATGATCGCCGAGCACTCGGGTTGCGTCCACCTCGAGCGGATCCACCCCTACCTCACGAATCTGGCCCGCCTGGGGCTGATCTCCTTCAGCAAGGAGCAGGTGAGCAACCCGAAGCGCTACCAGGTGGTCGAGGCGCAGCCCAAGGTGGCCGCGGCGCTCAAGCGTGCCGGGCGGATGCCGCGGATGGTGCAGCGCAGCATCCTGCTCACGACGTTCGGCGAGGAGTTCTGCCGTACCTGCCTGCCGCTCGGGGGAGCCACTCGCACGACCCGGCTGGACCCGGCCGACGGCCGCGGAATGTGAAGTAGGCGTGAATCACCCGGTTTAGGGTGACGGCGTGCTGGGAACCCCTGATGACGCACCCCTTCGTCATCGACAGGAAGTGATCGTCATGCTGGTCCTGGGGCTTCTCCTGCTCGCCGCCGCGGTCGTCGCCGCCGCCGAGGGAATCCTGGCCAACACCGCGCCCGTCACCGTGCACATGTGGGGCTGGACGTGGCATTTCGAACTGTTCTGGGCCGCCGTATGCGGCGCCGGGATCATCGTCCTCGCGCTGATCGGGCTGGGGCTCGCGCGGCACAGCACCGTCCGGTCGCTGCGGATGCGACGCGATCATCGGGCGCTGCTGCGCGAGAACGAGCGGCTCGCCGGCGACGCCGAGTCGCGCAAGGTCGCGCAGAACCGCGCCGCGCGGATGCCGGATCCGGAACCCGCTAAGTCGGAGCCTGCCGACCCGCTCGTGCCCGAGGCCGAGGGCACCCACGCCGTACCCGACGGCGGGGGCGAGCAGCGCTCCGGCCCCGATCAGGTGCTGCACCGCGGCTGACCGCACGCGTGGCCCCACCGTCCCAGCCCTACGCTGGGGCGGTGGCGGTCACCGCTGTGCTCGTGCACGGTCTGTGGTACGGCGGCTGGTCCTGGGACGCGGTACGGGCCGCGCTGGGCCGGCGCGGGATCGAGTCGTCGGCCCCGGACCTGCCGATGCGCTCCCTCGACGGCGACGCCGCCGTGGTCACCGCCGTGCTCGACTCGCTCGACGGCCCGGCCGTGCTGGTCGGGCACTCGTACGGCGGAGCCGTCATCACCGCTGCGGGCGCCCACCCCGGGGTGCGGGCCCTGGTGTACGTCGCCGCGTTCGCGCTGGCCCAGGGCGAGAGCATCTCGCGGGTGGCGCCCGAGACACCGATCCCGGCGACCGGGCTGGCCGCCGCGCTGCGGTTCAGCGACGACGGCAGCGAGGTCCGGCTCGACCCGGTCACCGGGCGCGCCGTCCTGTACAACGCGACCCCCGAGCCGGTCGCAGCCGCCGCGCTGGCCCGGACGCGGCCGGTGGCGCGGGCGCTGTTCTCGGCCCGCCCCGCGACCGTCGCGTGGCGCGAGCGCCGGGCGGTGTACGCGATCTGCGCGCGTGACGCGTGCGTGGCACCGGATCTGCAGCGGCTGATGGCCGCGCGCCTGGACGAGCAGGTCACCTGGGACAGCGACCACAGCGCACCGGCCGGGCACCCGGACCTCGTCGCGGACCTGGTCGCCCGGGAGGTCGGGCGGGTGGCGGACTCAGACGGTTAGCGCCCGTTCCCGGCTCGGGGCCGGGGGCGCGTCGTGCCGGCGCCGGGTCCGGCGCAGGGCGAGGGCCAGGCCGTGGCGCAGCCACGCGCACGCGCACAGCACGGCGACTGCCACGATCGCGTCGGCCCACCAGTGGTTGGCGGTGGCGACCACGACCAGGACGGTCAGCAGCGCGTGCGCGGGGCCCAGCCAGCGCCACGGGCCGCGCCCGATCCGCACCGCGTACCAGCCGACCAGCACCGCCCACGCGACGTGGACCGACGGCATCGCCGAGAGTTCGTCCGCGTCGAACCCGAGGGCGTACACCGACTGGCCGTAGCGTGCCGCGGTGTCCACGAAGCCGGGCAGCAGCCGCGGCGGTGCGACCGGGACGAGTTGGATCAGCAGGCACGCCAGGGTGGTCAGCGCGAGCGTGTTGCGCACCGGCGCGTACCGGTCGCGGTGCCGCAGGAACAGCCAGAGCAGGAACACGAACAGCACGCCGAAGTGCATCGTCGCGTAGTAGAGGTTCGCCGCCTGCATGAGCAGCGCCGACCCGGTGACCAGGTGCTGCAGG
>SCQZ01000432.1 GCA_004299665.1 Jatrophihabitans sp. | reverse complement strand
CCGAGGCCGAGCACGATCGCGGCCGCGACAAGGATCCGCATCGGACGCCTCATCGCAGCCACCAGCCCGCGAGGTCGGCGAGGGCGTGGGCGACGGCCGGCGCGGCGACCGATCCGGTCGCCGCGCGCAGGGCACCGAGCCACACGCCCACCGCGAGATCGAGCACCAGCACGTGCCAGCCGTAGCCGGGCACATGCAGCAGGGCGAACGCGACGCTCGTGAGGGCGACCGCGGCACCCGTGCCGTAGCGCGCTGTGACGGCCCGGAACAGGCTGCCCCGCAGCAGGGCCTCCTCCGCGATCGCGACGACCGCCACGACGAGAGCCCACGGCCAGTATCCGGCCGAGCCCGCCGTTCCCAGCCCGAACACCGCGTACCGCCACGCCGCGGGCACGCACAGCCCCGCTGCGCCCAGGACGCCCCATCCGGCCAGGCGGGCGCAGCGGCGCGGCGACAGGTCGGCCAGCGCCGCACGGGGGTGCGCCGTGGCCCCCGCCACGCAGACCAGCAGTAGCGCGAAGACCAGCCCGGCGCGGGTCGAGCGCGAGCCCGCGGCCCCGGCAACCCCCACCCGGACGGCAACCGCCAGCGCCAGCCCGGCCAGGCCGGCGACCGCCCGCGCCAGGTCGGGCCCTGGGCGGGGCAGGTTGCGCACGAGCGTCGCCACGCGTCGATCCTGCCGTGTCCGCGTGGCGCACCGGCCAGTAGGTTGCCAACCATGACGAGTTCGCCGGACGCCGCGATCGTCCCGATCACGCTGACCGTCAACGGCCGCATCGGCCTGACGCTGTACGCACCGCCGTGGGAGGACGACGACGGCGAGCTGTGGCAGGGCTTTCTCGGCGACGGAGCCAAGATCGTGCTGTTCCCGACGGTGCGTGAACTGGCCGCCTTCATCGCCTCCGGTGAGGAGAACGACCTGTCCGACCACCCGGCGTGGGGGCGCGTGCAGAAGGTCACGCCCGAGGACCTGCGTCCGTCCGCGGACGACGCCTACGACCTCGACGCCGTGTACGAGTGGGCCGCGGGTGACCCCGACCCCGTGAGCGTGTCCGCGCTGGCGAACGTCGTCGACATGGTGGCCAAGATCGCCGACTCCTGCGACGACGGCGCGCTGCGGCGGCTGGTCGAGAACACGCCCGCCTACGAACAGCTGGTGGACGAGGAGAACACCTATCAGGGCAAGGACGGCCGGGCCCGCTGGAACGAGCTCGGGGACACCATCGCCGACTCGTGGGAGCGTGCCATCGGCCGCGTCGAGTCGTGGCTGTCCTGGCGTGGCGACTTCTCCGGCTCGGACCTGGACGCCGAGACGGTGTGGGACAGGATCGGTGCCGAGCCCATCGAGATCCGGCTCCCGAACGCCCGGTACCTGACGGTGCGCGGCTACGTCGCGCCCGACGCGGAGGACGGCCAGGCGACGGAGGCGGCCTTCCTGGGCAGCGAGGACACCGTCGCCGTGTTCACGAGCACCCAGGGGCTGGCCCGGTACTGCCGGGTGGCCGAGGAACACCGGTTGCGCAAGCTGGAGTGGTGGGGCGAGCTTGCCGCCGTCGAGGACGACGCCGTGTTCACCCCCGGGCTGGACGGCGCGTACGACCTGCGCAGGCCCTCGGCCGCGGGTGCCGGACTGGTGCGTGAACTCGTCGCGTTCTGCGACCTCGACGCCGACCTGTCGGTGCTGGACGGGCCGTCGGTCAACCGCGACGACTGGAACGAACTCGTGGCGCAGGTCGCGACCTGCCTGGTGCAGCAGGACTGACCGCCCCTACAGGTGGGCCCGCGCCTCCGGGGCGGCGGTGCGCACGGCGTCCGCGGCGGCGTCGTCGAGATAGCCCTGGGACGCGCGCTCGGCCTCTACGCGCGCCGTGTAGTACGCGATCTCGTTGCGGCGCGTCCTGCGATCCCAGCCGAGCAGGTCCGCGACCAGCCGCGCGACGTGCTCGGCGCAGGCGACACCCCGGTGCGGGTACTCGATGGAGATCCGCGTGCGACGCGCCAGCACGTCGTCCAGGTGCAGCGCCCCCTCGTGGGTGACGGCATAGCGGATCTCGGCGTTGAGGTAGTCCGGCGCCCCGGGGACGGTGTCGAGCAGGCTGCGGTCGGACCGGCCGGGATCGAGGACGTCGCGGATCAGGGAGCCGTAACGGTCCAGCACGTGCCGGATGCGGTGCGGGTGCAGCCCGTACTCGGCCGCGAGGCTGTCGGTCTGGTTGCCCATCGCGAAGTAACCGTCCGCGCCGAGCAGCGGCACCCGGTCCGTGATCGAGGGCTGCACCCGTCGGGGCAACTCCTCGGCCGCCGCGTCCACGACGTCGGCGGCCATCACGCGGTACGTCGTGTACTTGCCACCGGCGATGGAGATCAGCCCCGGCACGACCTGCGCGACGGCGTGCTCGCGCGAGAGCTTGGAGGTCTCCTCCGACTCGCCGGCGAGCAGCGGCCGCAGTCCCGCGTACACGCCCTGGATGTCGTCCGGCCCGATGGGGGTGAGCAGCACCCGGTTCACGCGCTCGAGCAGGTAGTCGATATCGGCCTTGGTCGCGGCCGGGTGGGCGAGGTCGAGGTTCCACTCGGTGTCGGTCGTCCCCACCAGCCAGTGGTTCTTCCACGGGATGACGAACAGCACGGACGTGTCGGTGCGCAGGATCAGCCCGGCGTCCCCGGTCAGCTTGCCGCGTGGGATGACCAGGTGCACGCCCTTGGAGGCACGTACCTGGAACCGGCCACGGCCGCCGGACAGGGCCTGGATCTCGTCGGTCCAGACGCCGGTGCAGTTGAGCACGACGCCGGCCCGGACCGTCACCTCCTCCCCGGTCTCGGTGTCGCGGACCCGCGCCCCGATCACGCGGTCGGACTCCTTGAGGAAGTCGACGGCCCTGGTGGAGTTGCGCACCGCGGCCCCGTACCGCGCGGCGGTGCGCACGACCGTCAGGGTGTGGCGGGCGTCGTCGGCCTGCGCGTCGTAGTAGCGAACCGCGCCGACGAGCGCGTCGGGCCGCAGGCTGGGGAACATCCGCAGCGCCGCGCGCCGGGACAGGTGCTTCTGGCCGGGCATGCTGGAGTGCCCGCCGATGGTGTCGTAGAGCAGCAGCCCGCCGGCGACGTAGGGGCGCTCCCACGCCCGGTGGGTGAGCGGGTACAGGAACGGCACCGGCCTCACGAGGTGGGGCGCGATGCTGGTGGTCATCAGTTCCCGCTCGCGCAGGGCCTCGCGGACCAGCCCGAACTCGAGTTGCTCCAGGTAGCGCAGCCCACCGTGGAACAGCTTCGAGGAGCGGCTGGAGGTCCCGGAGGCGAAGTCGCGGGCCTCGACGAGCGCGACGGTCAGCCCGCGCGTGGCGGCGTCGAGGGCTGCGCCCGCCCCGGTCACGCCACCGCCGATGACCAGGACGTCGAACGCGTCCCCGCCGAGCCGGGCCCAGGTCGCGGCGCGGTGGGCGTTGTCCAGCCGCGCCGAACCGGTGCGAGTCGAGGCGTCCACGCATGGCACGCTATCTCCTCCACCGGACCCGCCTCCCCCCTCGTGTCACCAGGTTCCGGCCTCGAGGGTGGTGACACCGGAGGGGAAGCGCGTCGAGGGGCGGCGTGGAAGGCTGGCGGGCGTGCAGCAGGTCGTCGCGGCCCTGGACCAGGGCACCACGTCGACGCGCTGCCTGCTGTTCGACGCATCCGCTCGTGTCGTCGCGAGCGCGCAGGTCGAGCACGCGCAGTCCTTCCCGCGACCCGGCTGGGTGGAACACGACGCCAACGAGATCTGGGCGAACGCGCAGCGCGTGATCACCGAGGCGCTGGCCCGCGCCGGGCTGCGCGCGGCGGACGTCGCCGCGCTCGGCATCACCAACCAGCGCGAGACTGCGATCGTGTGGGACCGTCGCACCGGCGAGCCGATCGCCCCGGCGATCGTGTGGCAGGACACCCGCACCCGGGCGATCTGTGACGCGCTCGGGGAGCCGGACCGGTACCGGGCCCGCACCGGGCTGCCGCTGGCCACGTACTTCACCGGCCCCAAGATCGCGTGGCTGCTCGACAACGTCCCCGGGGCCCGCTCGCGTGCGGAGAACGGCGACCTGGCCGCCGGGACGATCGACTCGTGGCTGCTGTGGAACCTGACCGGTCGTGCGCTGCACGCCACCGACGCGACGAACGCCTCGCGCACCCTGCTGATGGATCTGGACACCCTGGGGTGGGTGCCCGAGATCGCCGCCGAGATGCGCGTACCGATCGCGATGCTGCCCCAGATCCGACCGTCGTCGCACGGGTACGGGCACGCGACCGGCGTGCTGGACGGGGTGCCGATCGCGGGCATCCTCGGCGACCAGCAGGCGGCGACGTTCGGGCAGGCGTGCCTGTCGCCCGGGGAGGCGAAGAACACCTACGGCACCGGCAACTTCCTGCTGCTGAACACCGGGACCTCCAAGGTGCTCTCACGTCACGGACTGCTGACGACCGTCTGCTACGCGCTCGACGGCGCGGCCCCGGTGTACGCGCTGGAGGGTTCGATCGCGGTCACCGGGTCACTCGTGCAGTGGCTGCGCGACAACCTGGGGCTGATCTCGTCGGCCGCCGAGATCGAGACCCTGGCGCGCACGGTCGACGACAACGGCGGCGCGTACGTCGTCCCGGCCTTCTCCGGCTTGTTCGCACCCCACTGGCGACCCGACGCCCGCGGCGCGATCGTCGGACTCACCCGGTACGTGAACCGCGGCCACCTCGCACGCGCGGCGCTGGAGGCGACCGCCTTCCAGACCCGCGAGGTGGTCGAGGCGATGAACGCCGACTCCGGCGTCGCGCTGACCTCGCTGAAGGTGGACGGCGGGATGGTGGTGAACGACCTGCTCATGCAGTTCCAGGCCGACATCCTGGGGGTGCCGGTGGTGCGTCCCGTGGTGGCCGAGACGACCGCGCTGGGTGCGGCCTACGCGGCCGGTCTCGCGGTGGGGTTCTGGTCCTCGACGGAGGAGATCCGCCGCAACTGGGCGGCGGACCGGCAGTGGGAGCCGGCGATGGAGGGCGAGCGGCGCGACGCGCTGTACGCGACCTGGCAGAAGGCGGTCACCCGCACCCTCGACTGGGCGTGATCCGTCAGTCCCGGCGGCGGACGCCCCAGGCGGCCAGTACCAGGAACGCCGCCGCGAGCGCCGCCAGCACCCCCAGGTCGGTCCACCATGTCGCGGCGTCGGCGTTCCAGTACCGGTCCGCGTCCTGGTGGCGCACCACCGACAGGGCCTGGTGGTCCAGCGGGATCGGCACCACGGTCGAGGTCTCGATCCCGCGCAGGTCGACCGCCGACGCGACCGCCGACATCCCCCACCGCGCGGTTGCGACGTAGCTGACGGCCCGCAGCGCCGGCGCGTCCTGCATCGCCATCACGCCCCCGCTGAGCACCAACTGCGGCACCAGGACGAGCGGCAGCACCGCGAGCGCCACCTCACCGCGGTTCGCCCAGGCCGACAGCGCCAGCGCGACGCACGCGGTGGCGAACCCGCACGCCCACAGCGTGACGACCAGCACCAGCCACCACGGCCCGCCGGCGGCAGGGGCGACCGGTGGCGGCGATCCGGCCACCCCGACGGCCACCAGGACCACCGCCTGCACACCGCCCACCGCCGCCAGCACGAGCGCCTTGGCGACCAGCCGCCCCGCGGGCCGGATGCCGGCCACCCGCTCGCGGGAGATCACGGCCCGGTCCTTGACGATCTCCAGCACGGCATTGGTGGCGCCGAGCCACAGCGCGCTGAGCACGAGCGTCAGCACCACCCGGCGCGCGGTCAGGTTCAGCGACAGCGCCCCGAGCCCGAGGCCGTCCGGGCCGGCCATCGCGCGGACGAGCAGGCCCAACAGCGGTGCCTGCAGCGCGAGGAGCAGCAGGCGCCGTCGCTCCCGGACCAGCCGCACGAACTCACGCCGCACGAGCGGGCCGAGGGCGCGGCCGCCGAGGGTGCGGCCGCCGGGGGCGCTGCGGCCGGGAACGCGAGCGGCGTCCGTCCCGGGAGCCCCGTCGGTGACCGCCACCGCCGTGCCGGCGATCACGTCGTCCCGCTCGAACAGCTCGACGTAGGTGCCCGCGCCCGCCAGCCGCAGCGCCTGCTCCGGCGGGCCGAAGTAGAGCTGGCGCCCGGCACGGCCCAGCAACAGCAGCCGGTCGAACTCGCCCAGCGCGAGCGTCGAGTGCGTCGCGAGGACGACGGCACACCCGGAGTCGGCCAGCCGGCGCAGGTGACGCAGCAGCCCCACCTCGTGGCGCGGGTCGATCCCCGCCGTCGCCTCGTCGAGCAGCAGCAGGTCAGGGTCGCCGAGCAGTTCGATCGCGACGCTGACGCGCTTGCGCTCGCCCGCCGACAGCGTGGCGATCACCCGGTCGCGGAGCGCCGCGATGCCGAGTTCGGCGAGCACCTCGCCAATGCGCCGCTCGATCGCCGCGCCGTCCAGGCCCGGGCAGCGCAGCCGCGCGGCGAACCGCAGCTCCGCCCGGACCGGCAGCTCCGGATGCAGGGCGTCGACCTGCGGCACGTACCCCACCCGCCCGGTGACGACGCACTCGCCGCGGTCCGCCGCCAGCAGCCCCGCGAGGACCTGCAGCAGGGTCGACTTGCCCGCCCCGCTCACCCCTATCAGGGCGACGAGGCGGCCGCGTTCCGCGGTGAAGGTGACGTCCGTGAGCCGGCGGGTCCGCCCGCCGCGCCCGAGGTTCCGGACCGCCAGCGGGGGCGCCGCGCCGACCAGCTCATCGCTGGCCGATGTCGACGGTGACGGTGCTGCTGACGTCGCCCCTCCCGCTGATGACGGTGGCCTCGATGCGCCCGCTCGCCGGGACCAGGTAACAGCCGTTGTCGCCCTGAGCGCCGTACCAGATCATCCGGGCGCCGCCGGAGGACCCGGTCAGGCACGCGTTCGGCGCGGCCTGCACCGTGACGTTCGCGAATCCGCCGTCGTTGAGCGTGACCCGCTGGCCGGGACCGACGTGCAGCGTCGCGGAGGCCGGGACCGCCCGGAACAGGCCCATGCGCCGGTAGAGGGCGTTCGCGCTGCCGCTCGCCTCGGCCTCGCGCAGGTACTCCATGACGGTGGCGATCGGCTGGATGCGCCACCCGCCGTTGTCCTGCCCGACGACGACGAACGGCGACTTCCATCCCGTCAGGCGGCTGAAGTCCGCCGGTTCGCAGCGGCGGGCTCCGACCGCGGTGCCGGACACGCAGTCGCCGCTGTAGGTCACGTCCCCGCTGGGCCCGTGCACGGTCGCCGAGTCCAGTTGCACCCGTACCAGCCCGTTGGACATCTGCTGGGTCGAGGTGGTGATGTCGGAGACGGAGATGCTCGCCTGCTGCAGGCTGCCGGTGAGCTGCGAGGCGAAGACGGGGTAGTAGGCGGCGAGTTCGGGCAGCTCGCTCTGCGAGACGAACCCGGCGAGGGCGCGCAGGTCGTGCGCGGCGAGGGCCGCGGCCAGGCCCGCGTAGATGTCCGACGGCGACCTCGCTCCGGGTCCGAGTTGTGCCGGCGCGTCGAAGTCGGGCTCCGGCAGCCCTGCCGACCGGCGGATCTGCTCGAGCGCCGTGGTGGTCGGGCTCAGGTACCAGCGGCCGTTCACCTGCACGACTGCGATGCTCGAGGAGGTGTCCACGTGCCCGTACCTGGTGTGCAGGTTCTGGCCCTGCACGGTCGCCGTCCGGTGCTCGACCACCGGATGGGTCGGGCGGGCGCCGGCCGGCATCTTGTTCTCGTCGATCGTCGCCTCGAAGGTGCCGGCGTCGAGCGTGACGAACGCGACGCTGCGGTGTTGCGCGACCACCTTGGCGGCGACACCGCTCGCCCGCACACTCACCCACGGTGCCGGGACACCGGTCGCGGCGAGCAGGCCGCCGCGCGACACCTTGCCCCGGGCGGCGGACACCAGGGCGCTCAGGGTCCGCCGCTCGGCCGGGTCCACGAACGACAGCGCGCCGTCGATGTCCTGGCGCACCGCGGCCTGCACCGCGCCGGTCACCGCTGCCTGCGGCGTGTCCGCGCCGCCGGAGCCGGAGTTGGCGGAGGTCAGCACGACGGCGGTCACCGCTCCGGCCGCGATCACGATCACCGCGCCGACCGACGCGGTGAGAGCGCGACGGGAGACGCGGCGGCGACCCGCCCCGGGGCCCGCGGAGGGATCGGGCTGCACCGGCGCCCACGCGTCCGATGGCGGCGTGCTCAGGTAACTGGTGCGCGGCTCGGTCGCGGGGGCTGCCGGCGGCGGCGCCCAGCCCGGCGGCGGGGGCGCCCAGCCGGCGGGCGGTCCCGCGGGGGGCGGCGCGGGCATCGGCGCACCGCACCGCGCGCAGAGCGGCGCGGCCGCGTTCCCGGAGTCGGTGCCACAAGCGGGGCAGATCATGTGCGGTCCCTCCCGTTCCCTCCGGGCGAGACGATACGCGCAGATGGCCGCGGCGCGTGGGGGATGATGTGCCGGTGCGCCGGCTCGCCCTGCTGATGATGGCGGGCGTCTGCGCGCTCACGGCATGCTCGACGTCGGTGCTGGCACCGGCCCGCACGTCGTCGCCGGCCACGGCGGCCAGCAGGCCCAGTTCGTCGGCGACGCCCTCCCCGACACCTTCCCCCACGCCCTCGGCGAGCCCGTCGTCGACCAGCCTGCCGCAGCAGTACCTCGCCCGGCTCACCCTGCAGCAGAAGGTCGGGCAGTTGTTCATGGTGGACTGCCCGACCAGCGGCCTCGACCCGGCCACGCAGGCGGCGATCGCCCAGTACGACGTCGGCTCGGTGATCCTGGACGGCAACAGCACGGCGGGGGTGGACGCGATCGCGGCGCTGACCAAGCAGTTGCAGGCACTGGCGCCGAACTACCTCGGGCTGTTCATCGCGACCGACCAGGAGGGCGGCCAGGTCCAGCGGCTGCGCGGCCCGGGCTTCCCGGCCATCCCCTCGGCGGTCCAGCAGGGCCGGATGTCACCGTCGCAACTGCAGGTCCAGGCGACCACCTGGGGCGGTGCGCTGCGGGCCGCGGGCGTGAACGTGGACCTCGCCCCGGTCCTGGACGTGGTCCCGGCCGGCTTCGGGCCGAACCCCCCGATCGGTGATCTCGACCGGCAGTTCGGCTCGGATCCCGCCTCGGTCGCCGACCACGGCACCGCCGTCGTCAAGGGGCTCGAGGCCGCCGGGGTCGACGCCACCGTCAAGCACTTCCCGGGCCTGGGCCGCGTCAGCGGCAACACCGACACGACGGCCGGCGTGACCGACTCGGTGACCACCCCCGACGACCCGTTCTTCGTGACGCCGTACACCGCGGCGATCAAGGCGAAGGTGCCGTTCGTCATGGTGTCCACCGCGATCTACAGCAAGCTCGACCCGGGGATCCCCGCCGCGTTCTCCGCGAAGATCGTCACCGGCATCCTGCGCACGCAACTGGGCTACGGCGGGGTCGTGATCAGTGACGACCTCGGCGCGGCGGCGAGTGTCGCCAACGTGGCGATCGGTGAGCGCGCCGTCGACTTCCTCGCCGCCGGTGGTGACATGGTCCTGACCGTCGACGCGTCCCAGATACCGGCGATGACGGCCGCGGTGATCGCGCGCGCGCAGCAGGACCCGGTGTTCGCCGCCCTGGTCGACGCCGCCGCGCTGCGTGTCCTGACGGCCAAGCAGCACCGCGGCCTGCTGAGTTAGTTGGCCTGGTCTGGTCTGGTCTGGTCAGTACGATGGCGCCATGACCGTCGAGGTGAACATCTACGAGGCGAAGACGCAGCTGTCCAAGCTGATCGAGCGCGCCGTGGCGGGCGAACGCGTGATCATCTCCAAGGCCGGCAAGCCGATGGTCGACCTGGTGCCCCACCAGGGCTCACGGCTGCGGTTCGACACGTTGGCGGGGCAGATCGAGTTCGACGACGACGGCTTCGACACGGCCGACGCCGAGATCCGGGCGATGTACGGTCCGGAGTGGGGGCTCGACGATGATCCTGCTTGATACCCACGTGTTGCTGTGGGCGCTTGCTCGAAGTTCTCGGATCGGGCGAGGCGCCCGCGCCCGACTCGGGTCCGGCGACCTCGTCCACGCGTCGGCGGTATCGATGGCCGAAATCATGATCAAGTCCGCGTTGGGGAAGCTTCGCGCACCGGACGACCTCGCGCGATCGATCACCGACGCGGGGCTGATCGAACTACCGCTCACGGCGCGCCAGGTTGCCGCGATGTCGGCCTTCCCCGAACTCGCCCGGCACGACCCGTTCGATCGGATGCTCGTCGCCCAGGCCGCGAGCGACGGCCTCACGTTCGTCACCGCCGACACCCGGTTGCTGGGCCTCGGGCTTGACTTCCTCGTCGACGCCACGCAATAGCGACGCGATCAGGCCGACAACGCCGCGTACCGAGGCTTGATCGTCTCGTTGATGATCGCGAGCCGCTCGTCGAACGGGATGAACGCGCTCTTCATCGCGTTGAGCGTGAACCACTGCAGGTCCGCCCAGCCGTAGCCGAAGGCGTCCGCCAGCAGGGCCATCTCGCGCGTCATCGACGTGCCGCTCATCAGGCGGTTGTCGGTGTTGACGGTGACCCGGAAGTACAGCTTGCGCAGCAGCCCGATCGGGTGCTCCGCGATGGACGATGCCGCACCCGTCTGCACGTTCGAGGACGGGCACATCTCCAGCGGGATGCGCTTGTCGCGAACGTACTGCGCCAGCCTGCCCAGGTGCCCCCCCGCGGTGATGTCGTCGACGATCCGCACGCCGTGGCCGAGCCGGTCCGCGCCGCACCACTGGATCGCCTCCCAGATCGACGGCAGCCCGAACGCCTCCCCCGCGTGGATGGTGAAGTGGAAGTTCTCCCGGCGCAGGTACTCGAAGGCGTCCAGGTGCCGCGTGGGCGGGAAGCCCGCCTCGGCGCCGGCGATGTCGAAGCCGACGACGCCCCGGTCGCGGTACTCGACGGCGAGGTGCGCGATCTCGCTCGAGCGTGCGGCGTGGCGCATCGCGGTGACGATCGCGCCGACACGGATCCGGCCGCCGCTGCGGCGTTCGCCCTCGCGAAAGCCCGCGAGCACCGCCTCGACCACCTCCTCGAGCGACAGCCCCTCGGTGGTGTGCTGCTCCGGCGCCCAGCGCACCTCGGCGTAGACGACGCCGTCGGCGGCCAGGTCCTCGGCGGCCTCGCACGCCACCCGGTGCAGGCCGTCCACCGTCTGCATGACGGCGACGGTGTGGGCGAAGGTCTGCAGGTAGCGCTCCAGCGACCCGGAGTCGGCAGCCTCCCGGAACCAGACGCCGAGCTTGTCCGGGTCGGTCGCCGGCAGGGCGTCGTACCCGCACTCGTCGGCGAGTTCGACGATCGTGCGTGGCCGCAGGCCGCCGTCCAGGTGGTCGTGCAGGAGCACCTTCGGCGCGCGGCGGATCGTCTCCTCGGTCAACGGCTGTGGCATAGGCCGAGACTAGACGGCGACCGGCAGCGGCGTCGTCGCCACGACCGCGGGCACGCGGCGGTGGGCCCAGCGCCGACGCAGCGGCACCTCGACGTAGCGGTGGGACAGCGCGCAGACCGCGACCAGGGCCAGCGCCCACACCAGGCCCGCCCACCCGGCGTGCGCCGGCTTGCGTCCGAGGATCTGGGTGAAGCCGTCCATGAACAGCATGTTCCACAGGTACAGGCCGTACGACAGCCGCCCGAGGTAGGCCAGCGGCCGCACCCCGACCAGCCTCCCGGCGCCCCCCAGCGGAGCCAGGGCCAGCCCCGCGACGGCGAGGACAGCCAGCAACGGCAGCAGCCCGAAGCGGTGCTCGTGCAGGTGCCACGAGGGTGCCCAGGCGGGCCGGGTGGCGATCAGCGCGAGCAGGCCGAGCGCGACCGCTCCGACGAGCGAGGCGCCGCCCCGGACCCGCCGCGGGACGCCGCGTGACGTGAGCACCGCCAGCACCGCCCCCAGCGCTATCGGCGCCACGTTCGTGTCGAGCGCGAAGTTCACCCGCTCCGAACTCGCGTGCGCCGCCACCAACGCGGCACGATCGGCGACGCTGGCCGCGGCCAGCAGCAGGCAGCAGCCGCCCAGCGTCCAGCGCGACAGGCGCCGGGACACCAGGACCAGCCCCACGACCAGCAGCGGCCAGATCAGGTAGAACTGCTCCTCCACCGCGAGCGACCACGTGTACTCGAAGAAGCTCGAGACGTGCGGCTTGCCGCCGGCCGCCTCGATGAGATCGGTGGTGTAGGTCCCGCCGCCGGCGAGGCCGAGCAGCCAGCCGCTCGCCGGCAGGCCCAGGACGAGCACCCAGCCCGTCGTCACGGC
>SCQZ01000431.1 GCA_004299665.1 Jatrophihabitans sp. | reverse complement strand
TCGTCGCCGGGATACTCGTCGGGCTGCTCGCCCTCGCGTCGGTCGCCGCGATGGTGATCGGCGTGCTCGGCAGCTTCGCGGGGCTGCACCTCATGCGCTGCGCGCAGTGCGGGCACATGGCCTTCACCACCACCGATCGGCACCCCCAGGAGTGCGGCTACTGCCGTCACCCCCACCTGACGCACCTGGGGCTCGACCTGCTGCGCACCCGCCCGGCCCGTTCCGGCCGTTCCTGACACGTCCCGCGCCCGCGGCCCGCCGCCGGCCGGTCGCGACGGTCGTGACCGGCCGTCCGTCCCCCTGATCGCCCGCCACCGTCGGTCCGGATCCGCGCGAACCCCGGCTTGCTTATTACAGTAAGGCTGCCTTACTCTTATAAGCATGGCGCTGACGGAACGCGAGCAGCAGATCGTCGCGCTGCTGCGCCGCGACCCGCTGCTCGCCACGGCGGCGATCGCCGAGCGCCTGGGCACGACCCGCGCCGCGGTCAACGTCCACCTGTCCAACCTGGGCAAGAAGGGCGTCATCCTCGGCCGCGGTTACATCCTGGGCGAACGGCCCGGGGTCGTCGTGGTCGGCGGCGCGAACATCGACGTGAAGGCCGTCAGCGCCGCCCGCGTGACTCCGGCGACGAGCAATCCGGGCCGCTCGACCATGACGCCGGGCGGCGTGGGGCGCAACGTCGCCGAGAACCTCGCGCGGCTCGGCGTCCGCACCCATCTCGTCTCGGCGGTCGGGCGCGACGACCTGGCGGACAAGCTGCTGCGCGAGACGATGGCCGCCGGCGTGCTGCTCGAGTACGTGCACCGTGCCGACCTCCCGACCGGTACGTACACGGCGGTCCTGGACTGCGACGGGGAGCTCGTCGTGGCGGTCGCGGACATGGCGGCCGTCGAGTCGCTCGGGCCCGCGCAGGTCAACGAGGCCCGGGACGTGATAGCCGGGGCGGGCCTGGTGATCCTCGACGGCAACCTCCCCCCGGCGGCGCTGACCCACGCGCGCGACCTGGCCGCGGCCGCCGGCGTCCGGACGATCCTCGAGCCGGTGAGCGTCCCCAAGGCGGCCGCCCTCGCGGCCTCCGTCGCGGCCGACCTGCCGCTGTACGCGATCACACCCAACCGCGACGAACTCGCCGCCCTCACCGGGCTCCCGGTCCGCACCGACCGCCAGGTGCGCGCCGCGGCGGCCGACCTGCACGCGCGCGGCGTCGAGCACGTCTGGGTGCGCCTCGGGCGGCGCGGCTCGCTGTTCAGCACCGCGTCCGCCAAGGCCGTCGAGCTCGCGGCGGTGCCCACCGAGGTGCACGACGTCACCGGCGCGGGCGACTCGATGCTCGCGGCGTTCTGCTACGCGCTGCTCGAGGGCCGCGAACCGGTCGAGGCAGCACGTTACGGGCATGCGGCCGCCGCGCTCACCATCGCGAGTTCTCACACCGTCCGACCCGATCTCACGCCGCGGCTGATCCAGTCCGCGCTCGCACCCGCACCCTAGGAGAGACCCCATGACGTCCCCGCACCCCTCGCTCACCCTCACCGACGAGGTCGCCGCCGCGCTGCACGACGGCCGGCCCGTCGTGGCGCTCGAGAGCACGATCATCAGCCACGGGATGCCCTACCCGCAGAACGTCGAGATGGCCAACGGCGTCGAGAAGATCATCCGTGACCACGGCGCGGTGCCGGCGACCATCGCGGTGCTCGGCGGCCGCCCCCGCATCGGCCTGGAGCCCGCCGACCTCGAACTGCTCGCGACGAGCCCCGATGTCGCCAAGGTGAGCGTGCGCGAACTCCCCATCGTCATCGCCGAGGGTCGGCACGGCGCCACGACGGTGGCGGCCACCATGCGCCTGGCAGCGCTTGCCGGCATCTCGGTGTTCGTCACCGGTGGTCTGGGGGGGGTCCACCGCGGCGCCCCGGACAGCTTCGACATCAGTGCCGACCTCACCGAACTGTCCACGACGAGCGTCGCGGTCGTCTCGGCCGGGGTGAAGAGCATCCTCGACATCGGGCTGACGCTGGAGAAGCTCGAGACGCTGCGGGTGCCGGTGCTGGCCTTCGGCACGGACGAGTTCCCCGCGTTCTTCTCCCGCAGCAGCGGCTTTGACGCTCCGGCCCGGGTGGACAGCGCCGCGGAGGTGGCCGCGATCATGGCGGCCAAGTGGGGACTCGGCATCGACGGCGCGGTGTCGGTCGTGAACCCGATCCCGGCGCAGGACGAGATCCCGGCCGCGCAGATCGACGGCATCATCGAGCAGGCCGTGCGCGACATGCAGGACCAGGGCATCCACGGCAAGGACGCGACGCCGTACCTGCTCGGGCGCATCGTCGAACTGACCGACGGCGCCAGCCTGCGCGCGAACATCGCGCTGGTGAACAACAACGCCCGCGTCGGCGCGCAGATCGCCGCGGCCTACGCCGCTCGCGACTGACGCCGGGCCGCCGCCGGGACGGTGGCTATGCCGGACGCACGTCCCGCCGGGCGAACGCCGCGATGCCGATCGCGGCGGCGAGCAACCCGATACCGGTGATCACCGCGGCCGACGTCACCGTCATCGGCTGGCCGGGGAGCCGGGCCAGGTGGTGGAACGGCGACAGCGCCAGCACGGCGCCGGGCCACTTGACCGCGGCACCCAGGGTGTCGAGCAGGTAGCAGGCCACGGCCAGCGACACGGGCGCCGCGACCGTCAGCCGCGGCGCCACCCCGAAGACGAGCACCGCGATGCCGACGAACAGCGCGACGACCGGAGCGGTGCCGGCCATCGGCTCGAGGACCTGGCGCGCGGAGACCGGCGCACCGGATATGACGGCGCCGGCCCACAGGCTCACGGTGGTGGCGAGCAGCAGGATGGCCGCGGCCATGAGCGCCTGCGCCGCGGTGACCGCGAGCCAGCGCCGGCGCACGACACCGCGCACCAGCAGGTTGTCCAACCGGCCCTCCGCCTCCTCCTGCCGCGTCGTGCCCAGCCGCCATCCCGTGAACGCCGCGAACGGCAGGGCGAGGAAGATCGCGATGTAGCTCAGGTACCCGGTGGCAGGCACCGACATGTCCATCCCCATGGCCTCGAACATCTTGCGGTACGTCTGGTCGGTCCGGAGGAAGTCGACGACCGCGCCGGTCATCAGGCCGAAGACGAATGCCAGCACGACGAACGTCACCGTCCAGGCCAGCAGCGCGCCGGAGGCGATCCGCCAGCCGAAGCCGCTTGCGCCGCCGAGCAGGCGGAAGGAGGAACGGTGGGTCGAACGCGAGCGCAGCAGGGCGTCGCCGACGTCGCGCCGGGCACACGCCGCCAGCGCGACGCCGGTGAGCGCGAGCGCCAGGGCCGCTGGTGGCAGCAACCACCACCACCGGTTCGCCCCGAAGGCCTGCATGCGGTCCACCCACCCGAACGGCGTCGCGCCGAGCAGCCACGCACGGGAGTCCGCGCTGTTGGCGACCGCCCGGACCAGGAAGGTGGCGGCGACCAGGCCGAGGCCGAGCGAGATCGCCCGGCGGCGCGGCTCGGCGACCTGCGCCGCGACCGCACCGAGAGCCGCGGCCACCGCAGCGAACGCGGCCAGGCCCGCACCCCACAGCAGCGCACCGGCGACCGGTTCGCCGAGCAGGACGAACGGAGCCGCGGCCGCGACGCCCATGCCGGCCGCCGCGACGCCCATCGCGCCGAGCGTGGCCAGCAACGCCTCACGGGCGGTCACCGGCCTGCACAGCACGAGATCTGCCCGTCCCGAGTCCTCCTCGCCGCGGGTGAGCCGGGTCGCGGCCAGCAGCGCCCAGCACGCCACGATGACCAGGATCATCCAGCCGCCGTCCCACACGGCGAAGCCGCCGCCGGTGTCGACGGCACCGGGAATCCCCTGCATCATCCGCACGGCCGTTGACGTGGACAGGCTCAACAACCGCTGCCGCGACGCGGCGTCCGGGTAGGCGTTGCGGAACACGAGGACCTCGACGGTCAGGTACGCGGCGACCGCGAACCACATGACGGCGGTGCTGCGTCGGATCAGCCGCCACGACCAGCGCAGCCGGGCGGTGAGCGGCACCGGCCGCAGCGGCACGGGGGCGGGCGCCGGCGTCGCGGCCGGGCGGGCAACGACGCTCATCGCCGGTCCGGGACGCCGTAGAGGCCGAGGAAGACCTCCTCGAGATCGGGTTCGCGACTGCGCACGGACACCACCGGCGAACCACCCAGCCGGGCCAGCAGTGGCCGCGGTGATCCGGTCACCGACAGCCGCAGCGCGCCGTCCACCCGCTGTTCGGACACCACGCCAGGCACCCCGGCGAACGAGGGGGCCGGTCCGTCGAACGCCACGTCGAGGACGGTGACGTCCTGCTGGCGCAGCCCGGCCAGCGTGGACACCTCGATGAGTTGACCGCTGCGCAGGATCGCGACCCGGCCGCAGAGGTCCTGCACCTCGTCGAGCAGGTGCGAGGAGAGGAAGACGGTC
>SCQZ01000430.1 GCA_004299665.1 Jatrophihabitans sp. | reverse complement strand
GCCACGGCGGTGCGGCCGCGGGCCGCTCCGGCTCGACACCCGGGATCGCCGCGGTCGGCTGCTCCGGCGCCGACCACGGCGGTGCGGCCGCGGGCCGGTCCGGCTCCGTCGCGAGCAGCGTGCGGGTCGGCGGCTCCTGCGGCAGCGGCGGCAACTGCGCCGTCATGCGCTCCGGCACGTCGTCACCGAACCGGTCCTCGAGGTAGTGGTCCTGCGGGTCGTAGGGCGCGGGGCCCACGCCGCGCACCGGCACCGCGCGGCGTGTCAGGCGTGCCACCGCGGCGGTGATCAGCCCCGTGACCAGCCCCAGGGCCAGCCCGGCGACCAGGGCCGTCCCGAACAGCGGGTAGTAGTACACCGACTGCCCGACCCGCGACTGCAGCGGTCCCGGCGCGCTCCGGATCACGAGCAGGTTGCGCGCCATGATCGCCAGCGGGACGCAGGCCGCGACGACGGCCCACACCGTCACCGTGACCCGCCAGTACGTGACCGGGCCGCGGCAGGTCACCCACACCCCGAGCGCCGTCAGCACGAACAGCACCGCGATCAGGACGAACTGCGCCGCCCAGTCGTGCACCGCCTGCGCGGGCCGGGGGGCCAGGCGCCAGTGGAAGGTCAGCATCGCGTCGATCGCGCCCCGGGAGTAATCCGCGAAGTTGCGCTGCGGCGCCGAGACGTAGCGCGTCATCGCGTTGGTCACCAGTTGGTTGCCGACCCCGGCGACGACGGCCAGTTCGCACAGGAAGGCCGTCAGCACGACCCATCCGGTGCGTGCGACGACGGGGCGGGCGGCGTCCGGTTGCATGTTCCGAGGCTAACCAGAACCGGACCTAGACTCGGGCATATGAGCCAGTCCGACGCGCCGACGACCCCCGAGCAGGGCGCGGCCGAGTCCACGTCCTACGACATCCCGATGGCCGAGCATCTGCGGGTGGCCATCACCGCGGACTGGGATCCGGCGCCGCCGATGCCGCATCCGGGGCACCCGGACGTCGCGCCCTACGCCGCGCGCCGCCGGGCCGCGCTGTCGGCGCGCTTCCGCGGAACCGCCGTGGTCGTCCCGGCAGGTGTGCTGCGGCCCCGCGCGAACGACACCGATTACCCGTTCCGCGCGTCGAGCGCCTTCACCTGGCTGACCGGCGAGACGGCCGCGGACGCCGTGCTGGTCATGGCTCCCCGGGGGGACACGCACGAGACGACGCTGTACGTGCGCGAGTTCGCGCAGCCCGGCGACATCGCGTACTTCACCAGCCGCATCCACGGGGCGGTGTGGGTGGGCAACGTCCCGAGCGTCGCGGACACCGAGGCGGCGCTGCGGGTCCGCACCCGCCCACTGGACGCGCTGGAGCACGACCTCGGCCCGTGGCGGGACTCCGACGCGGCCGTCCTCACCGGCGTCGACGGCGGCGTGGACGCGCTGCTGCCCCGCGGCTCCCGGGAACGGCTCGCGGAGGCGATCGACGACCTGCGGCTGGTCAAGGACGAATGGGAGATCGAGCGGCTGCGGCACGCCTGCGACATCACGACCCGTGGCTTCACGGACGTCGCACGCGAACTTCCCGCGGTGGTGGGCCGGCCGGTCCGCGGCGAGCGCTGGTTGGAGGGGACGTTCTGGCGCCGCGCCCGCCTCGAGGGCAACGAGGTCGGGTACACCTCGATCGTCGGGTCCGGGCGGCACGCGACGACGCTGCACTGGTGGCGCAACCACGGCCGCGTCGAGCCGGGCACGCTGCTGCTGGCCGACATGGGGGCCGAGACCGACGCGCTCTACACCGCCGACGTCACCCGCACCATGCCCGTCGACGGCGCCTGGTCGCCGGCCCAGTTGAAGGTCTACCGCGCCGTGCACGAGGCGCAGACGGCCGGGATCGCCGAGGTGAAGGCCGGCGCCGACTTCCTCGCCGCCCACCGCGCGGCGACGTGGGTGCTGGCCGAGCACCTGCACGCGTGGGGGATCCTGCCGGTGACCCCCGAGGTCTCGTGCGACCCGGATCCCGAGCGTCCCGGTGCCGGCATGCACCGGCGCCACACCCTGCACGGGACCTCGCACATGCTCGGCATCGACGTGCACGACTGCGCGCAGGCCCGCAGCGAGAACTACCGCGACGGCACGCTGGCCGCCGGGTACGTCCTCACCGTCGAGCCCGGGCTGTACTTCCAGGTCAACGACCGCACCGTGCCCGCCGAACTGCGGGGCATCGGCGTGCGCATCGAGGATGACGTCGTGGTCACCGACGGCGACCCGCTCGTGCTGTCCGCGTCGCTGCCGAGCGACCCGGACGGCGTGATCGCCTGGATGCGGGAGGCGCAGGCGACCCCTGCCGTGCCCTGAGGACGAGAGGGGTTGCGCAGGTGATCGTCGGCGCGCTGGAGATCCCCGACGAGGAACTGGTCGAACGCTTCAGCCGCTCGTCCGGCCCCGGTGGCCAGGGCGTGAACACCACCGACAGCCGGGTCGAGTTGCGCTGGGACGTGGCGTCCTCGTCGGCACTGGACGACGTGCAGCGCGAGCGGGTGTTGCGCCGGCTCGCCTCGCGCCTGGTGGACGGCGCGCTGGTGATCGTCGCGAGCGAGCAGCGCAGCCAGTTGCAGAACCGGCGCGCGGCACGTGAGCGGCTGGCCGACATCGTCGCCGCCGCGCTGGCCCCGTCCCCGCCGCCGCGGCGCGCGACCCGTCCGAGCCGGGCCGCGCGCGAGCAACGCCTGGCGGACAAGAAGCGCCGGGGCGAGGTGAAGGCGAAGCGTTCGCGCCCGGACGCGCAGTGAGCCGCGCAGCCCTCGGTACCGGCGGTCAGGACGCCGCGTCGAACCTCACCACCGCACGGTCACCGACGTGGCGCCACGCACCGTGGCCACCCGCTCGGCCTCGGCCTCGATCGCGCGCCTGACGCGCGGGTCCAGCGGCCAGAACGGTTCGACGGTGATCGTCAACGCCCGCCCCGAGGTCCGGGTGCGCCAGGTCCCGGCGATCTCGCCGTCGGCGAGCACCGCCCCGGGACGTCCCAGCACCGGCCACAGCGCCTTGTGGTGGGCGCGGTCCGGGACGATCAGGTCACGGTCACGGGCCTGCAGCCAGGGGTCGAACGGGTTGAGCAGGCGTACCACGTCCGGCTCCGGAGCGCGCTGCGCCGCCGCGACGGCCCCCTCGGGCAGCCAGGCCCTCGTGCCCTCGACGCTCACCGCCACCAGGTCGTCCGGCCAAAGCGGCGTCAGGTCCGCGCCGCGCACGTCCAGGTAGTCGGCGACCTGCCGCGGGGTCGCCGGGCCGAGCAGCGCGAGGTAGCCACGGACCAGGAGCCGCAGCGCCTCGGGATCGGGCGCCGGTGCCACCGCCGCGCCCGCCCGCGGCTGCAGCACCGGCGGTGCCGTCCCGGGCTGCAGTTCCAGCCCCGCCGCCAGGGACGCCACCCGCATGGCCGAGTCCGAGATGTGCGACGTCCCGCACGCGCGGCAGGGATGGCGCATGGCGGGCGGCAGGCGCTGCGTGACGGCGGTGCTGGCGGCGCCCTTGGCCGTCGGGCGGCGCACCACCGCGCGCATCTCCCGCACCGCCGTGGCGTACTGGTCCAGCGCGCTGATCCCGGCCCGCGCCACGCTCGGCCCGGTCTCGTTGAGCCGGCCGGCCGCGTCGGCCTCCGAGAGCGGGACCAGCGCCGCGGCCAGCGGGTCCAGGTCGCGCCGGCGGTGCACGTAGGGCGCACCGCGCAGCGACCACACCAGGGCCAGGTCGGCGTCCGGTCCGACCACGTCCGGTGGCGGCGCCTGCGCGAGCCGGGCATCCATCGCGTGGCGCGCCCCGTCGGTGCCGCCGTCCTGGATGCCGATGTCCAGCACGGCCAGTCGTTGCGGGGCCTGCCCGTCGCGGCGCAGTTCCTGGGCCGCGACGCGGTAGGCCAGGACCTGGCCGCGCGAGAGCATCACGTGCCGCCGGAGGCGCCCTCGCCGCCACCGGACGTGGTCGGTCCGGGCGGCGTCGGCCCGGGAGGTGTCGGCCCGGGCGGTGTCGATCCGGGCGGCGGGTCCGCCCTGCCGCGCGGCGGCGCAGGGCGGGCCGGCGGCTGCGTGGGGAACTGCTCCTTGACCTTGCGCAGGTGGCGGGACATGGACCGGAACAGGAAGAAGCACACGACCACGAGCAGCAAGATGATCGTCAGGCCCCACGGCC
>SCQZ01000429.1 GCA_004299665.1 Jatrophihabitans sp. | reverse complement strand
ATCCTGCGGCGGGCCCAGCTCAACGCCGTGCGCCGCACCCGACCGGAGCTGGTCGGTGATCACGCCGACCTCGACGGCCGGCGCCCGGCCTTCGGCTCCCCCGGCGTCGTCGGCCCGGAACAGCGCCACACCGACCGGGAGCTGAGCGCGCCGCTCGATCGTGCCGTCGCCTCGCTCGGCGCGCACTACCGCACGGTGCTGCTGCTGGTGGACGTCGACCAGCTCTCCTACGCCGAGGCCGCGGAGGTGCTCGGTGTCCCGGTGGGCACGGTGATGTCCCGGCTCTCCCGCGCCCGCGACAAGGTGCGCCGCCAGCTCCGCCCGACCGAAGGGTCCACCCGATGATCACCATGGTGCGCGGCATGCTGACCTGCCGCTGGGCCGCGCGGCGCATCCAGCACTACCTGGACGCCGACCCGGCCGCCCACCTCGATGCTGTCGAGGTGGCCCGGCTCGAGGCCCACCTGGCCGCCTGTGCCCGCTGCGGAGGACGCGCCGACCAGTACCGGGCGCTGGCGGCGGCGCTGCGGTCGTGGTCCGACCGGAACACCCCGGACCCGCGACTGGTCGCCCGGATGCACGATGCCGCAGAACGGATCGTGGCGCAGGGATCGGCGTGAGCACACCCCACGAAACTGCTGCGCACTTTCGCGGGGACCCCGCGTGAGCACACCCCACGAAACTGCTGCGCACTTTCGCGGGGACCCCGCGTGAGCACACCCCGGGTGAGCGCCGGCGAGCTGGATCCCCCGGACGCGGCCCGCGTATGGGACCTGCTGGTCATCGGCGGCGGCACGGCCGGGATCGTCGCCGCGCGGACCGCGGCCGCGCTCGGCGCGCGGGTCCTGATGGCCGAACACCGCCGGACCGGCGGTGACTGTCTGTGGACCGGGTGCGTCCCGTCCAAGTCGCTGCTCGCCGCGGCCGGAGCGGCCGCCACTGCCCGCGGCGCCGACCGGTTGGGTGTGAGCGTCGAGCAGGTCCGGGTGGACTTCGCCGCGGTGATGGCGCACGTGCGCGCCGCGATCGGCGCCATCGAGCCGCAGGACTCGCCGCGGGCGCTGGCCGAGGCCGGGGTCCGCGTCGTGCAGGCCACCGCCCGCTTCACCGGCCGGGACCGGGCCGAGGTCGACGGCGTCACGGTCCGGTTCCGGCAGGCGCTGGTGGCCACCGGGTCCGAGCCGTCGCTGCCGCCGGTTCCCGGCCTGGCCGACGCCCTCCCGCTGACCAGCGACACCGTGTGGGAGCTGACCACGCTGCCCGCCCGCCTGCTCGTGCTCGGCGGCGGCAGCATCGGCTGCGAGCTCGGACAGGCGTTCGCGCGGCTCGGCGCCCGGGTCGACATCGTCGAGGCAGTCGTCCGGATCCTGCCGCGGGAGGACACGGATGCGGCCGAGCTCGTCGCCGCGGCGCTGCGGCAGGACGGCGTCGGCGTGCACACCGGCGTCGCCGTCGACGAGGTCACCGGGTCGGACACGGCGGAGCGCGGTTGCGGCGTCGCACGGCTGGCGGACGGCACCGAGATCGGCTTCGACCGCATCCTGGTCGCGGTCGGGCGCCGGCCGCACAGCCGCGATCTCGGTCTGGACGCGGCCGGGGTGGCCGTCGACGGCCGCGGCTACCTGTGTGTGGACGGCCACCTGCGCACGACGAACCGCCGCATCTGGGCCGCCGGGGACGTGACGGGACACCCGCAGTTCACCCACACCGCCGGGGTGCACGGCAGCCTGGCCGCCGCCAACGCGGTCCTGGGTCTGCGCCGGCGCGTGGACGTCACGGCGATGCCCCGCGTGACCTTCACGGCACCGGAGGTCGCCGCCGTCGGGGTCGGGCTCGCCGATGCCCGGCGCCACGCCCGGCTGAGCGCACGCACCACGCCGCACGAGCGCGTCGACCGCGCGGTCACCGACGGCGCCACCAACGGGTTCACCCGGCTGGTCCTGGACCCTCGGGGACGCATCGTCGGCGCCACCGTCGTCGGCCCGCGCGCCGGCGAGGTACTCGGCGAGCTGACACTCGCGGTGCGCCGCGGGTTGCGCACCCGGGACCTGGCCGGCACCGTCCACCCCTATCCGACCTACGGCTACGGCGCCTGGGACACGGCGATCGCCGACGCCCGCGCCCGCCTGCGCGGGCCGGCGGCGGCCCGGACGGTCAAGGCACTGGCGAACCTGCGGCGGCACTGGATCGACCTGCGTGACCGGCGACGCTGAACCTGCGGGGCGTCGCGGCAGGCTCGCGGACGCCCCGACCTGGGCGCGCCCCCGCGAGGCGGTCCGGGTGGTCTGTTACGGGCCGCACCTGTGGCGCACCGGGCTGACGGCTCTGGTCGTGGGCACGGTGCTGTTCGCGATCAACCAGTTGGACGTCGTGCTCGCCGGGCGGGCAGGCGCCGGCACCTGGATCAAGACCGGCATCACGTTCCTGGTGCCGTTCACGGTCGCCAACATCGGCCTGCTGCTCGGGCGCCGCCGCCACCGGTGACCGCGGTGCAGATCCGCGCACCCGTGCCGATCTCATGCAATTGGTCGAGTCGGACGTATGCAAATGCAGGATTTTGATCTATGCAAAAGGTCGAGTCGCGCCGCTGGGGATCCGCGGTTCAGATCGCGCAGCGGTAGGGGGCCGGGAGGGTGCCGTCGGCGAGCCGCGCCGCGAAGAACCGTTCGGTGATCATGCGTTTGCCGGCGCTCAGCGGTGTGCCCGAGGGGGCGAGGTGCATGTCGGGACTGGTGGCGCGATCGGCGCCGGCGGGGTGCCAGTGCAGCCCGTCGGCGGTGATCGTCAGCTCGGGGACGGTGCTGTCCTGACCGATCGACATCCCGTCGCCGGAGAATCCGCGCCGCAGCATCGGCCGGACGGCGAACGCCTGCTCGGGCAGGCCGAGATCGGCGAGCAGCGCGGCGACCTCGGGGATCTCGGCGGTGTTCTGCGGGGTCTGGGTGAGCGCGACCCGCACCGGCAGGTCGAGCGCGATCGCCGCCCGTAGCCCGGCGATCGTCCGCTGCCACGAGCCACTGCCGCGGTGCCGGTCATGGGTGTCCGGGTGCGCGCCGTCCAGTGACGTCTGGATCACGAGGTTGGAGTGCCCGGCCAGGTGCCGCAGCCGGTCGAGCCGCCCGCCGCGCAGCAGCATCGCGTTGGTGAGCAGGACCGTCGGCAGCCGGGCGAGCGCGTGGTCGAGCATGGCGGGCAGGTCAGGGTGCAGCAGTGGTTCGCCGCCGGTCAGGTACAGCTCGGTGAATCCTTCGCCGACCGCCTCGTCGACGAGGTCGCGGAACCGCGGCAGCGGCAGGCTGCGCGGGTCGGCGCGCGGTGAGGAGGCGACCGCGCAGTAGTCGCAGGCCAGGTTGCAGTGGAAGTTGGTGTAGATCCACAGCCGGGGCGGGAAGTAGTCGCTGCCGAACAGCGGCATCACCGGCAACCCGGACTCGTCGCCGGCCGCCGGTGCCTGCCCCCAGCCTCCGGCCGCCGGGGTGAAGCCGGTCGGCAGCGTGCTGCGGTACAGGTGGTAGCGGCCGCGGGCCCGTTCGCGGGGTGGGAGCACCTCCAGGCAGGTGGTCCACCAGCCGGTCTCGATCGTCTCGGTGAACGCCTCGGGCAGCCCCGCGGCGCGCATCGACGCGGCCTGCGCCGGCCAGTCGTACTCGAGCGGGACGAGGTCGGCACGGGCCTGCCCGTGCTCGAGGTCGAGGACGGCGTACCAGACGTTGCGGCACCCGTCGTTGGCCGGTTTCCCGAGTACCCCGACATTGACGACGAGGCGGCCGTCCACCCGGCGCTGCCAGGGCAGCCCGCTGTGCGTGCAGCAGATGACCTCGGCGCCGCTGGCCCTGACGCGGGCGCGGTGCTCGGCGTCCGGCAGCGACTCCCACCAGAAGTCGTTGATCGCCAGTGGGGAGCCGTGGACCAGATGCACCCGGGCGCCGCCGAGCGTCAGGCGGCGTTCGGTGGGCAGGCGCCGCATCCAGGCGGTGAACGCGGCGCCGGTGTGGCTGCGGGTGTGGTCGTAGATCAGTTGGGCGTAGGCGTTGTCGCGCGCGTCGCGGTAGCCGCAGCCGCAGTCGGGGTCACCGCGGGCCAGCGCGACGTCGTAGTTGCCGGCGACGCACTCGATACCGGCCTCGACGATGACCGGCCACAGCGCGTCCATCTCGGCGCCGAACCCGCCCAGGTCTCCCAGGCAGAACAGCCGCTCGCATCCGCGGGCCCGCGCGTCGGCGACGAAGGCGCGCAGCGCGTAGGGGTTGGCGTAGGGCCCGCCGCAGACCGCGACCCGCATCAGGCGGCCTCCACCTGTGTCGCCGCGCCGCGGTAGGGGGCGATCAGTTCGAGGGGGCGGCGTGCTCCCTCGGCGCCGCCGCGGGCGGCGAACACGGCGATGCCGGCGACGCCGGCGAGCCAGAAGACCGCCACCAGCAGGTAGGAGGCGGTGGCGCCGAGGCC
>SCQZ01000428.1 GCA_004299665.1 Jatrophihabitans sp. | reverse complement strand
CCCGTGGTATCAGAACGGCCTGGGACAAGTGGCGGTGCAGGGTTTCTTCATGCACAACGCGGTCGGCATGTGCTGCTGGAGACGCTGACCGCCTTCCTCGACGCCGGGGGCTCGCTGGAGGCGACCGCCCGCGCCCTGTTCGTCCATGCCAATACGGTGCGGTACCGGTTGCGCCGGGTGACGGACATCAGCGGGGAGGTGCCGACGGACCCGCGCGGCGCGTTCGTCCTGCGGCTGGCACTCGCTCTCGGACGCCTGGAATCGTTCCGCTGAGAGTTTGATGAACCCTACAAGAGAACTTCGCCGGCACCCGGTATGGCGAGGCCAATATTGCAGGAAACCTCCAACCGGACGGCATCAACGCTGTCCGTGTCCTGCTCGCCCGCCCGCCGCGGGCACGGCAGAGTGAGAGTCGTGATCGCGGTCTTCGCGCCGGGCCAGGGCGCTCAGTCTCCCGGAATGTTCGCCCCGTGGCTCGAACTGCCGGGCGTACCCGAGCAGGTCGCGGAACTCAGCGAGGCGGCCGGGCTGGACCTGCTCCGGCTGGGCACCACCGCCGACGCCGAACAGATCCGCGACACCGCCGTCACCCAGCCGCTGATCGTCGCGCTGGGCGTCGTGGTCGCCGGGCAGATCGGCTTCCAGCACGCGGCGGAGCGGGTCGTCGCCGGCCACAGCGTCGGCGAGGTGACGGCCGCGGCGGTCTCCGGCGCGCTGACGGGCGCGGCGGCGGTGGCATTCGCCGCCCGCCGCGGTGCGGAGATGGCCGCCGCCTGTGCCCGGACGCCGACCGGGATGTCCGCGGTACTCGGCGGCGACCCGGACGAGGTCGTCGCCGGCATCCGGGCAGCGGGGCTGACGCCAGCGAATCGCAACGGTGCCGGGCAGATCGTGGCGGCCGGCGAACTGCCGCTGCTGGCGGCGCTGGGGCAGGAGCCGCCCGCCGGCGCCCGGGTCCGCCCACTCGCGGTGGCCGGTGCCTTCCACACCCACTTCATGAGCCCGGCCGAGACGGCACTGGCCGCCTTCGCCGCCACCGTCGCGTTCGCCGACCCCGACCCGATCCTGCTGTCCAACGCCGACGGCGCCGCCGTCGCGACGGGCGAGGACCTGCGGACCCGGTTGGTGCGGCAGGTGACGCTGCCGGTGCGCTGGGACGCCTGCCTGGCCACCTGCCGCGACCTGGGCGTCACCGCGGCGCTCGAACTGGCGCCCGGCGGCACTCTCACCGGCATCGCCAAGCGCGAACTCCCCGGCGTCGAACTGCTCGCGGTGAAGACCCCGGACGACCTCCCCGCGGCGCGGGCGCTGCTGCGGGCACACCCGCAGTTCGGCCAGGGCGAGCACACGCCCGACTGGCACGTCGTCGTCACCCCCGCCAAGGGCGTCTTCACCCGCGCCGGCGGCCTGGCCGAGGGGCTGGACGTCGCGCGCGGCGCGCGGGTGGGCACGATCACCACCAACCGCGACGAGCACGAGATCGTCGCGCCACGCGCCGGAGTGCTCGCCGAATGGCTGCACGAGGACGGCGACATCGTCGCGGCCGGGCTGCCGGTCGCGCGCATCGACGACGGAGCACGCCTGTGACACCACTGCTGACCAGCACCGGGCCGCAGCACACCCGCATCCTCGGGCTCGGGCACTACCGGCCCGCGAACGTGGTCACGAACCACGACCTCATCGCCCGCGGCGTCGACACCGACGACGAGTGGATCCGCACCCGCGTCGGCATCGCCGAGCGGCGCTGGGCCGACGACGGCGAGACCGTCGTCGACATGGCCGAGGCGGCAGGCAGCAAGGCGCTGGCCGCGAGCGGTCTCGGTCCGTCGGACGTCGACCTGGTGATCGTCGCCACCTGCACGATGCCGACCCCGGTCCCGGCCGCCGCACCGGAGGTCGCCGCCCGCCTCGGGATCGACGCGCCGGGAGCCTTCGACGTCAACACCGGCTGCTCGGGGTTCGTCTACGCGCTCAACACCGCCTCGGCGGTGATCCGGGCCGGGCAGGCCGGCACCGCGCTGGTCATCGCATCGGAGCGGTTCTCCGGCTGGCTCGACCTGGCCGACCGCTCGACCTGCATCATCCTCGGCGACGGCGCGGGCGCCGCCGTCGTGGGCGGGTCGGACACACCCGCGATGGGTCCGGTCGTCTGGGGCAGCGACGGCGCCCAGGTCGAGACGGTCGTCATCGACGAGCACAGCCGCTACTTCCGCCAGGAGGGGCAGGCCGTCTACCGCTGGGCGACCGGCACGATGGCGCCCATCGCGCTGGAGGCCTGCCGCCGGGCGGGCATCGAGCCCCGGGAACTGGCCGCCTTCGTCCCGCACCAGGCGAACCTGCGCATCATCGACGCCATCGCCAAGCGGCTGGGACTGACCGACACGGTCGTCGCGCGCGACATCGTCACCAGCGGCAACACCTCGGCCGCCACCATCCCGCTCGCGCTCTCGCGCATGGTCGAGGCGGGCGAGGTGCCCTCCGGGGCGCCGGTGCTGCTGCTCGGGTTCGGCTCCGGACTCGCGTACGCCGGACAGGTCGTCCTGACCCCCTGACCCACCCCACGGCCGCCCGGTCGGGCGGTCGACCGACAGATCCGATTACCGAAAGGAAAACCCGTGGCCAGTGCCGACGAGGTCCGTGCAGGACTCGCCTCCATCCTCGAAGAGGTCGCCGACGTGTCGCCCGCCGACGTGAGCGACGACAAGAGCTTCGTGGA
>SCQZ01000427.1 GCA_004299665.1 Jatrophihabitans sp. | reverse complement strand
CGCGATTCGGTACCCGTCGTGGCCTGCTGACACCAACCACCCAGCGCCCCGGGACCGATCGGACCCCGGGGCGTTCGTGTGTGCCGGGACGATCGGGGCCGAGGGCCCGACAATCTCGAGGAAGACCATGACCACCGCTCTGGAACCTGATACCGACCTCGACGCCGCGGCCGGCCCGCAACCCGGTGTCGACAGCGTCGCCGTGCTGCGCGGGCAGATCGACGCCCTCGACGCCGCGATCGCCCGGCTCGTCACCGAGCGGGCCGCGCTGTCGCGCCGGGTCCAGGCGACCCGGATGAGCAACGGCGGCACCCGCGTCGAACTCGGCCGCGAACGCGTGATCCTCGCCACGTACCGGGACGCGCTGGGGCGTGACGGCGCGAACCTGGCCGAGGCCGTGCTGCGGGTCTGCCGCGGCGCCCGCTGACCCGCGGCCCTCTCAGGTCAGTCGCCGCTCGGCGGCCCAGCGCGTCAGCTGGTGCCGGTTCGACAACTGCAGCTTGCGCAGCACGTTCGAGGCATGCGTCTCGACGGTCTTGACCGAGATGAACAGTTCGGAGGCGATCTCCCGGTAGGCGTAGCCGCGCGCGAGCAGGCGCATCACCTCGCGCTCGCGGGGCGTGAGCTGGTCCAGGTCCGGATCGCCGGGCGCCGGCACACCCTGCGGCGACGGTGCCGGCGCATCGCGGAAGGCGTCGAGGACGAAGCCGGCCAGCCGCGGGCTGAACACGACGTCGCCGTCGGCCACCCGCAGCACCGCGTCGGACAGCTCCTCGGCGGAGATCGTCTTGGTCACGTAGCCGCGGGCGCCGGCCCGGATGACCGCGATGACGTCCTCGGCGGCGTCCGACACCGACAGCGCCAGGAAGCGCGTCGCGGGCAGGGTGGTCCCGATCCGCTGCAGCACGGCGAGCCCGCCCCCGTCCGGCATGTGGACATCGAGCAGCACGACGTCCGGACGCGTGTCGCGGATGACCCGCACCGCCTCGTCCGGCGTCCCGGCCTCCCCCACGACCTGCACCCGCCCGCCGAGTTCGGAGCGGACCCCGGCGCGGAACATCGCGTGGTCGTCGACCAGCACCACCGTCGTCATCGCGGCATCCGGATCCGCACCTCGGTGCCCTCCCCGGGCGCCGCGCGCACCTGCGCCGTCCCGCCGTGCCGCTCGACCCGGCCGACGATCGAACCGCGCACCCCCTGCCGGTCCTCGGCGACACCGTCCGGGTCGAAACCCACACCGCGGTCCTTGACGAACACGTTCACCTCGCCCGGTTCGATCTCGGCGTAGAGCGACACCGTCTCCACGCCGGCATGTTTGGCCGCGTTCACCAGCGCCTCGCGGGCGGCGGCGCACGCGGCCGCAAGATCGGCGGTCATCTCCGTGTCGCCGACCACGACCGCGTCGACGGCGATCGCGTAGGTGTCCTCCACGTCGCCGGCGATGCGGCGCAGCTCGTCGGCGATCAGCCCCGCGGCGGTCGGCGCGCCGTAGAGCAGGTCGCGCAGGTCCCGTTCCTGCCCGCGGGCCAGGCGCGTCACCTCGCGCGGGGAGTGGGCGTTGCGCTGGATGAGCGCGAGCGTCTGCAGCACCGAGTCGTGCAGGTGCGCCGCGATGTCCGCACGCTC
>SCQZ01000426.1 GCA_004299665.1 Jatrophihabitans sp. | reverse complement strand
CATCTTGGGCGCCGACGCCGGTGAGGAAGTAGAAACGCGCCCCGCTGACCTTCGCGCCGCGGGCCATGTCGATCGCGCCCAGCGCCTCGCCGATGGCGGTGTGCTCGCGCGGCGCGGCCACCCGGGGCACCGCACCGACCGTCTCCAGCGTCACGAAGTCGTCCTCGCCGCCGGGCGGGACGCCGTCCTCGACGACGTTCGGCACCGCCAGGTGCGCCGCGCGCAGCGCCGCCTCCGCGCCGGCCTGGGCGGACTCGGCGTCACGCACCTGCTCGGACAGCTCGCGCGCCCTGGCCAGCACGGTCGGGCGGTCATCGGGCGCCGCCTGCGCGACGGACCGGGAGACGGCCCGCTGCTCGGCCCGCAGTGCGTCGGCCCTGGCGATCGCGGCGCGGCGGGCCTCGTCGGCGGCCAGCAGAGCGTCGACCAGCGCCGGGTCCGCACCGCGCAACCGCTGGGAGGCACGGGCGCGCTCGGGGTTCTCGCGCAGCGCCTTGAGGTCGATCACGGGTTCAGGCTACTGACGGTCCGGACACCGCCGGCTGCGCCCATGGACGGACGCGCCCCGGGCGAGGAGGATGTGTGCCGGTCAGCGTTTCCGGGTCCGCAGCGGGGGTCGCCGGTGAGCCAGGGTGCCGCGTCGAGTCCGGGGTGGTTCGCGCCGCCCCCGTCGGGTGCGTGAGGGCCCGCGACCGTGCGTGCCGTCGCGCGCGGACCTGCCGCCCTAGCCCGATCGGTGCTCGCGGCCGCCCTGTTGGTGCCGGTGGCGTGCAGCGCCCCGGCGCACCACCGGCACGGCCTGGAGATCACGATCACGGACCTGCCCACGGGCGCCACCGCGGCGGTCCGGGTGAGCGGCCCGGGCGGCTTCCGCACGACGGTGACAGCGAGTAAGGCGCTCGACGTGGTGGACGGGCGGTACCGGATCGCCGCGAACCCGGTCCGCGTCGGCGCGACGACCTACTACACGCAGGGCCGGGGGGTCGAGGTGTCCGCCCCGGGCACCGTGGTCGTCGACTACGCCGAGCAGGTGCCCGACACGACCAAGGTGCTCCCCGCCGGCGACGCGGGCCTGGTGCCGGGCACCGATCCCCGCGGTGCCACCCTTGAGTTCCTGCCCGGCACGACCGGTGCGCGGGCCCGGCCCGGTGACGTGCTGGTGATCGCGGCCGGTCCGCTGACCGCCCACACGCTGTTCCGGACGGTGGTCGCGGTGACGCCGGCGGCGGGGCGGGTCGAGGTCGCCGTCACCCCCGCCCAGCTTCGCGACGCGATCCCGCGCGGCCGGCTGCGGGCACGCCTGCCGATCGACCCGAGCGCGTCGCTGGTGCTCAAGAACAGCGACGGCACCTGCTCGGCCGGGGTCAGCGGCCCGACCGGCGACTTCACGGCCAACGCGCAGGCGAGCATCACCGGCGGCGTCGACTTCGACATCGCGTGGGGATTCATCACCCCCAACTACGTCAAGCTGGTGGGCGAGGTGAGCGAGCAGGCCGGTGCCAGCCTGACGGTGACGGCGGTCGTGTCCTGCAAGGTGTCCAAGGACAGCCCGGGCGTGGACGGCCCGGAGTTCACCATCGACCTCGGACCGGTGCCGATCGTGGTGACGCCGGAACTCGTGGCCCACGCGGAGGCGAAGGGAACGGTCGCGGTGACCAAGGGGTACGGGTTCACCGAGTCCGGGTCCGCCAAGGCCGGCTTCACCTGGGGGACGCCCGACGGCAGCAACCAGGACCTGCACCCGATCACCGGCGCGCAGGCGCACTTCAGCGCCGGGCCACCGCCGGAGGACCCGACCGAAACCATGTACGCCGGTGCCGGGCCGCAGGTGAACTTCAACCTGGACGGTATCGACGGCGGGCCGTACATCAACTTCCTCGGCGGCATCACCTTGACGAACAAGGCCACGAGCGGCGGGCGGTACCGCGTCGACGTGTCGAGCAGTTCGCGCCTGAACGTCGGCGTCCGGCTCAACTGGGGGCCGCTCAACTTCAGTGTCAGCCAGCCCATCGACCTGGCCAGCAGCACCCTGTACACCGCGACGTACGGCGGCGTGGCAACCACCACCGCCGGCCCGAGCCCGACGGCCACGGCGGGCCCGCCAGCCGGCGCCGGATGCGCGGTCGACGCCCCCGCCCCGGTCGCGCTCGACCTCGCGACGGCCCTGCCGGGCCAGCCGCTGTCGTTGGTGAACGCCGCTCCCAACCAGAACGGCGTGCTCACCCAACCGCCGACGCCCGGACAGGACGCGCCCGGATCGGCCGCGGAATGTCAGTGGAACGGCCCGGCGGTCACGCCCAGCCCGCCCTACCAGTTCCCGAACTCGGTGAGCGCGCTGCTCTCGATCGTTCCCTACTCCAGCGCCCGGGTCGCGCAGGCGGCCTGGCAGCAGCAGGCCGGGCAGCCGGTGCCCGGGTGGCCGGACCCCGGCGTCGGCGACGCCGCGCGCTGGGACTTCCCGGGACCGCAGGACGGTCACGCCGATCTGAGCGTGCTGCGGGGACGCTTCGTGTACTCGGTGGCGGCCACCGCGAGCGCCCCGGTCGACGTCGTCGGGTCGGCACTGCGGCTGGCCAGCGCGATCGCCGGGCAACTGCCTTCGTAGCGCGGTCCCACAGCGAATTCCTACAACACAATCCGGTGACATTCGAGTCACCCCACCGGCGATCGGGAATAGCGTCCGAGGCGAGCGCCGAGCATATTGCACGGGCGCAACGTCGTTCTCTAGTCAGGAGGCGCACCGCCGCATGACGATGTCCGTCGGCGAGTTCGAGGTCTCGAACGGGCCCGGCGACTCCGCCCCCATGACACCGACGGCGGTCGCGGCGATCCAGGGCAGGTCCCTGTGGGCCATCGCCTGGCGGCGGTTGCGCCAGGACCGGGTCGCCATGGCCGGCGGCATCGCGGTGATCGTCCTGGTGCTGATCGCGATCTTCGCGCGCTACCTGAGCGCCTGGTACGGGGTGACGCCGAACCAGGCGTTCGTCTCCGGACTCGACGCGAGCACGACGATGCCTATCGGCAGCTTCGGCGGGATGACCGGCTCGCACTGGCTCGGGATCACCCCGGTCACCGGCAACGACATCTTCGTCGACGTGCTCTACGGCCTGCGGACCTCGTTGATCATCGGCGGCATCTCCACG
This sequence comes from Jatrophihabitans sp., assembly GCA_004299665.1. Classification (GTDB taxonomy): domain Bacteria; phylum Actinomycetota; class Actinomycetes; order Mycobacteriales; family Jatrophihabitantaceae; genus FW021-bin43. Next base: position 54 of record SCQZ01000426.1, on the reverse strand, counting down.
CTGCTGTCCCTGGTCCTGGGGTTGGTGTTCGGCACCATCGCCGGCTACTTCGGC
>SCQZ01000048.1 GCA_004299665.1 Jatrophihabitans sp. | reverse complement strand
CAGAGCGGCAGCGGCTCGTGACCGACTTCCTGGCAACCGTCACGGGAGAGCTGCTCGCGGAGGAACGCGACAACCCGTGGGGCGGCGGTGACTGGCACCCGAGCGTCGGCGACTGCGTTCGCGTGATCCTGGAGGAGGAGTGGGCGCACCTGCGCTACATCCGACGCGATCTCGCCCTCCTGCGCTGAGCGAAGGGGTCAACGGCGAGCGCGAGCGTGGCTGCGTGCGGTCTGGATGGAGGTCGCGGAGGTCATCTCTTCGGATCGGCGTGAGGTCGGAGTGGGCCGTGACGGCGACGAGATCGCGGGAGAGTGCAGACTCCGGATCGCAGTTCGGCATCGTGCTGCCGACCCATCGGGCGTGCGTCGCCGTCACCGCGCACTACCAGGGCCCGACCACCGACATCTTGGACGCCATCTGGTCGACGATCGTGCCGGCACTCGCCAGGTAGCACACGCAGGTGCCGCGCCGCGTGATGGGAGGTCCTGTCAGGTGAGTTGGCCCGTCAGCAGGCCGGTCAGCCAACGCTCGTACGCGCGGGCCGACCAGCCACGATCGATCACCAGCCGCCGGTAGTTCTCGACGGCGGTCAGTGCCCACACGGCGTCGGCGGCCCTCGCGGCCTTCGCGCCGCGCAGTCCGATCACCTCCTTCACGAACCATGCGCAGTCGGCGTGCCTGCGCTGCGCGGCATCGTCGTAGGCCGCGGCCACCGCCGGGTCGTCGCGGGCGGCAGAGCCGACGATCGCGAGCAGCTGCCAGCTGCGTTCGTGCGCGCGACGTGCGACCCGGGCGAACCGCGCGATCGCACCGTCGGTGCCCGCCCCGCCTGTCGGCTGTCGCCAGCCGGGGTCCTCGCGCAGCGGGAAGTCCGGATGGCGGCCGACCCGGTCGGCGGCCACGGCGACCAGCAGCTCACCCTTGGTGCGCCACGCGGCGAACACCGACGCCTCGGACACGCCTGCGGCCCTGCCGATCGCGGCGGTACTGGTCCGGGCGTAGCCGTTCTGCAGGAACAGCGTCGCGGCGGCGTCCAGGATCCGCGCGCGTGTCGCGTCGGCGCGAGCCTGCCGGGCAGGCGATACGTACCCGCGCTTGTTGACATGGGTCGGCATGCGCCCCATCCTATATTCAATGAGTGATACTCACTCAATATAGAGAGGGGAGGGACGATGACCCGAGCAAACGCCTACGTCCTGGAAACCAGCGATGCCGAGCTCGACCGGCTGCTGCGCGCGGCGGACCTGCTGGCTCCGATCGCGATATCGGCCTTCCGGCAGGCCGGGCTGTCCGTCGGATCGAAGGCGGTGGACCTGGGTTGCGGGCCACTCGGTGCGCTCAGCGCGCTGCGCCGCGTCGTTGGGGACTCCGGGACGGTCGTCGGGGTCGACACGAGCGTCGCCGCGCTCGCGACGGCACGGCAGGCGCTGGACCGCCTGGGCGTCGATGACGTCGAACTGGTCGCGGCCGACATCAACACGCTGGAACCGGCCCAGCTCGGCGGCGACGACTTCGACCTCGCGCACCTCCGACTGGTGCTGATGCACCAGGCGGACCCCGTCGGCACGCTGTCCCGGATCGCGCGGCTGCTGCGCCCGGGCGGCCACCTGGTCGCCCTGGACTTCTTCGCCCCGCCGCACCTCGAGCCGGGGCTCGACGCGGTGGACCTGGCCTGGGACTGGGTGATCGGTGCCATGCGCGCGCGGGGGGCCAGCCCGGACGCGTCGCGTCGCTATCGCGAGCTGTGCGACGCCGCCGGGTTCGAGGTCCTCAGCGAGCGCGGCACGTTCCTCCCGATGCCGCGTCCGGTGATCGTGGACGAGACGATCCTGCTGCTGTCCGGGGCACGGCGAGGCGTCGAGGCAGGCGGCCTGGCCACGGCCGAGGAGATCGACGACCTGCTCGCCGAGCTTCGGGCGCACCAGGCCGGATCCGGGCGGGCCTGGAGCCCGCAGACCATCGAGCTGATCGCCCGCAAGCGCGAGCCGGGCACGGCGGGCAAGCCGCAGGTGCTGGCGACGAGGCCGTCCGGCTGAACCCCGCGCGCCCTGAGCGGGGGTGTGTGGGAACACGGCGCGATGGGAACGAACCGACCATGGGCAGACTGGTCGATCACGTCGTCGTGTTCACGCAGGAGAACCACACGACGGACAGCTACTTCTCCGGCCTGCGGGCGTGGGGCGCCGACGTCGCGACCGGATGGCCGCCGCTGGCGAACCCGCCGGCTCACGACCAGGCACACGACCGGGCCGCGTACGCGAAGTGGCTGCAGGCACAGCGCGCCGGGCGTCCGTGGAGCACCCATGTGCAACTGGACACCGACGCCGTGCTGCCGTTCTACGCCTACCTGGCCAAGACCGGCGCGTTCCTGGAGAACCACTGCGCCGGGTTCGGCACCAACTCCACGCCGAACCACCTGCTCATCGTCGGCGGCCAGACCCCGACCCTGCGCAACCCGCCCCGCGGCCAGCCCACGCCGCACTGGGACATGCCCTCGCTGCCGGGGCACGCCGCCGACCACGGGCTGAGCTGGAAGGTCTACGCGGGCACCACCGGATACCCGGTGACCTTCTACACCCAGCTCGCCGGCTCGCCGAACATCGTCGCGTCCGACGACATCGTCACCGACGCGCAGAACGGCGCGCTGCCCGACCTGGCGATGGTCTGGCACGACGCGCCCTACGACGAGCACCCCACCGCCGACGTCACGCTCGGCCAGGGCAAGGTCTGGCAGGCCGTGGATGCGATCACCCGCGCCGGGCTGTGGGACAGCACCGTGTTCCTGCTGACATGGGACGACTGGGGCGGCTTCGACGACCACGTGGTCACGCCGAACCTCGAGCACACCCCGGACGGCGTGCAGCTCGGCTACGGCCCGCGCGTGCCGCTGCTGATGTTCGGCGGCCCGGTCAAGGCGGGCATCGAGCCCCGCTGGAACGGGCACACCGCCATCGGCAGGACGGTCCTCGACCTGCTCGGCCTACCCCCGCTCGGCGTCCCGCGCCTGGACGACGCCCCCAGCCTGGCGGACCTGGTGGACCCCGCCGCCACCTCGTCGGCCCCGCCGCCGGCCTACGGCAGCACCGTTACCCAGCCGGCCGCGCCCACCCCGACGCCGGCTCCGGCTCCGACACCACCGCCGCCGAGCGGTGCCTCGGTCCCGGTCGGGCCGGTCCTGCTGCGGGACGGGACCACGCTGCCGCCGCCGGACGACCAGCCCGTGTCCTGAGACGTCAGCGCGGGTGCCCGATCACCCTTGTAGCTGCGGACGCTCCGCCCACTCCCGCTCCGGGCTCGCCCCGACGACGGGGCGGCGCCGCAGCAGCAGCCCGGGCAGCGTCGCGAGCGCGGCGACGAGGAAGGACAGCAGCGACGCGCTCATCCAGGTCTCGACGGTGAGGTGCAGCCAGGACCGCAGGTGCCCCCAGCCGTCGGCCCACCAGCCGATCGAGCCCGGGTTGATCAGCTGGTAGGCGCAGAAGCCCAGCAGCCACGGCACCAGGGTGGCCCAGCGTGCGCGCACGTCGCCGCCCAGGTCCCACCTCATCGCGCTGACCAGGAAGTAGTCCACGACCAGGACGCCGAGCAACGGCACGAACACCGACCCGATGAGGGTGAGGAAGTTCTCGTAGTCGTCGATGTTCAGCCCCAACGCGGCGACGGTCGAGGCGGCGCCGACCAGCAGCGCCAGCACCCGCCGGTCCCAGTGGGGCCGGAAGTTCTGCAGCGAGACGGCGGTGGAGTACGTGTCGGCGAAGGACTGGTCGAGCTCGCGCACGGCCAGGATGCCGAAGGCGACGGTGCCCAGCGGTATCGCCAGGAACGAGCCGAAGATCTGGTTGGGGTCCCCCCGGGTCACCGTCACCAGCGCCACGAGCCCGAGCGCGTAGCAGATGATCTGCGTCGTCGAGTAACCGAGGAACGCACCGGCGAACGCCGACCGGGCCGAGCGCGCGTGCCGCGAGTAGTCCGAGATCAGCGGAACCCAGGAGACCGAGACGCCGATGACGGTGTCCACGGCGATCCAGAAGCCGTTCCACGATCCGGAGCCGAACGCCGGCAGCGGGTGGCGCAGCAGCTGGACGCCGAGGTAGACCAGCGCCACGAGCACCGCGACGGTGACGTACTTGCGCAGCACCCGGATCCAGCCGAGCGGTCGCAGCGCCAGCACGGTGGTGATCACCCCCGCGGCCAGGACGTACACCCATCGCGACACCCCGGGGCCGATCTGGTGCAGCGCGGTCCCGATCGTCACCAGCTCGAAGGTGGTCCACCCGAGCAGCTGCACGATGTTCAGCGCGGTCGGCAGGTACGACGGCCGGGTCCCGAACAGCCCGCGCAGCAGCACCATCGACGGCGCCCCGGTGCGCGTGCCCGCCACCCCCGCCGCGGCCACGCCCGCCGTGCCGAGCACGGTGCCCAGGACCAGCGCGGTGAACGCGGCCGCGAGCGACATCGGCGTGCTGACCGGAACCAGCACGAAGATCGCGCCGGTGAACCCCAGCAGGCTGACGCCGAGGTTCCCCCACAGCGCCGCGCTGTCGGTGAAGCCCATCGTGCGCGGAGCGGGCGTGGCGAGGGTGGGGCCGACCTCGTCGCCGCGGGCCGCTCCGGCGACCGTGCCGGTGACGGTACCCATGTCCTACAGCACCGCCATTCCCTCGGTGGGGGAGGAGGCCCGGGCGTGGTGGCGCCGCGGGATCCGCCCCGCGAGCCGCGCGAGCCGCCCGGCCGTGACCGCCATGGCCATCGCGGCCGCCATCCGCGCCGGGTCCTGGGCCCGGGTGACCGCCGAGGCCAGCAGCACGCCGTCGCAGCCGAGTTCCATGGCCAGCGCCGCGTCGGAGGCGGTGCCGATGCCGGCGTCGAGGATCACCGGCACGTGCGCCTCGCTGACGATGAGCTCGATGTTGTGCGGGTTGCCGATGCCCAGCCCCGTCCCGATGGGCGCGCCGAGCGGCATCACCGCCGCGCAGCCTGCCTGTTGCAGCCGCCGCGCCAGCACCGGGTCGTCGTTGGTGTAGGGCAGCACCGTGAAGCCCCGGCCGGCCAGCGTCTGCGCCGCGTCCAGCAACTCGATCGGGTCCGGGAGGAGGGTGCGCTCGTCGGCGATCACCTCCAGCTTCACCCAGTCGGTCTCGAGGGCCTCGCGGGCGACCTCGGCGGTGCGCACGGCTTCGCGCGCGGTGCGGCAGCCGGCGGTGTTCGGCAGCACCCGCACGCCGCGCCGGTCGATGACGTCGATGATCGACCCGTCGGTGCCGGGACTGACCCGCCGCATCGCCACCGTGCACAGCGCGGTGCCGGACGCGCGCAGCGCCTCGTCGAGCACTGCCATGCTGGGCGTGCCGCCGGTGCCGAGGATCAGCCGGGACGACAGCTTCGTCCCCGCGATCACGAACGGATCGTCGTCCGGTACGGACATGGTCAGCCTCCTTGCACCGCGGTGATGAGTTCGACCCGCTGGCCGTCGCGCAGCGTGACCTGCGACCACCGGCTGCGGGGGACGACCTCGTCGTCCACCACCACGGCGGTCCCGCGCGGGGAGGCCAGCGTCGTCGCCACGAGCACGGCGACGGTGGTGCCGTCCGGCAACTCGTGCGGCTCGCCGTTGAGCCGGACCGTGCACCCGGGCGCCGGGGTGCGCTCGTCGTGGGTCATCCGGTCGCCACCGCCTCGTCGAACCGGGCGGGCAGGAACGGCGCGATCAGCTCCGGCACCGTGCCGGTGGCGACGAGTTCGGCCACGGCGTCGGCCGTGACGGGGGTGAGCAGCACGCCGTTGCGGTAGTGGCCGCACGCGTAGACGAGCCCCTCGACACCGGCGGGACCGATCAGCGGCGCGTTGTCCGGCGAGCCGGGCCGCAGTCCGGTGCTGACCTCGGCGAAGACGGCCTCCCCGAGTTCGGGGAACACCGACTGCGCGTCGCGCAGCAACTCGTAGACGGCGCCCGCGCGCGGTCGCTGGTCGAAGCCGGCCTCCTCGCTGGACGCACCGACGACGATCTCGCCGTCGGCGCGCGGGACCAGATAGATCGGTGAGCCCTTCACGGTCCCCCGCACGACATGCTCCGGTGCGCTCGCGACGGGCAGCCGCAGCCGCAGCGTCTGCCCCTTCACCGGCCGCACCCGCGGCGACGCGACGGTCTCGGGCAGGTCGAGGTGGGCGGACCACGCCCCCGCGGCGATCACGACCACCGGCGCGCTCACCGCGGTCCCGTCGGCGGTGACGAGGCCGCGCACCCGGTCGCCGGACAGGGCCGGCCGCGCCGTCGAGCGGATCCGCTCGACGCCCGCGTTCGCCGCCGCCGCGCGCAGCGCCGCATGCAGCAGCCGCGGGTCAACCTGGTGGTCGTCCTCGGCGAGCAGCCCGCCCGGCAGCCCGGCCGCCAGCCCCGGCTCGAGCGCCCGCAACTCCCGGCCGGTCAGCATCCGCGACCGCAGCCCCAGGCCCGTCGCGAACGCCTGCAGGTCCTGCAGGGCGGCCAGGTCGGCGCCGTCCCACGCCACGGTCACGGTGCCGCACTCGCGGTAGCCGGTGGGCAGCCCCCCGAGGTCCTGCGCCTCGGCGGCGAAGTCCCGGTAGCGCGCCAGGCTGGCCAGGTTGAGCGACAGTAGCGGCGTCTCGGTGTAGTGCAGTTCGGTGACCGGCGCGAGCATCCCGGCGGCCGTGCGCCATGCTCCGCGCCCGTCGTCCGGGTCGACCAGGCACACCGCCAGTCCGCGCTGCGCGCAGCGCCACGCGATCGCGCTGCCGATCACCCCGCCACCCACCACGGCGACATCACAACTGCCCGTTGCCATGTGCTCCCTCGCGCCGGCATTACCCGGATCAGGTTCGACGGTCGGCTCTCGCCCTCTCAGCCCGTGCGGGCTCCCGTGCGCAGTCCACCCTACGCTCGGTGTGTGACCACCGCCCCCGGTGACCTGCTCGCGCGCGCGCGCCTGTACCTGTGCGTCGACTCGCGCGCCCGTACCGGCGACCTCGCGGAGTTCCTCGACGCGGTCCTCGCCGGCGGCGTCGACATCGTCCAGTTGCGGGAGAAGGGTCTGGAGGCGCGCGCGGAGATCCGGGCGCTGGAGACGTTCGCGGCGGCGGCCGAGCGACACGGCACGCTGTTCGCGGTCAACGACCGTGCCGACCTCGCCCGGGCGGTGCGCGCGCCGATACTGCACCTCGGGCAGGACGACCTGCCCGTGCGGCTCGCGCGCGAGATCGTCGGCGACGAGGTGCTCGTCGGCCGCTCGACCCACGCCCCGGGCCAGACCGACGCGGCGCGCACCGAACCGGGCGTCGCGTACTACTGTGCGGGGCCGACCTGGGCCACACCGACGAAGCCGGGACGGCCCGCCGCCGGCCTCGCCCTGATCGAGCACGCCGCGGCGCACCAGGACGCGCGCCCGTGGTTCGCGATCGGGGGGATCTCCTCGCTCGCCCGCCTCGAGCAGGTCATCGCCGCCGGAGCCCGCCGGGCGGTGGTGGTGCGCGCGATCACCGAGGCGCCCGATCCGGGCGCGGCGGCCGCGGCCTTCGCGGCGCGACTGCGCGCGGCCTGAGCGCCGGCGGCCGAAGTCAGTCCGGCCAGTCGCGTACCCGCCAGAAGTGCCCGACGGGGCCCACGCCGGAGCCGAGCGGGAACGAGCCGTCGATGGCGGCGGAGATGAACCGCTTGCCCAGCCGCACCGCGTCGGGGACGTCCAGGCCGCGTGCCAGACCCGCGGCGACCGCGGCGGCGAGCGTGTCGCCGGAACCGTGGGTGTGCTCGGTGGCCCGGCGCGGCGCGCGCAGTTCGATGCGCTGCGTGCCGTCGCAGAGCAGGTCCACCGCCTCACCCGCGGGCAGGTGGCCGCCCTTGACCAGCACCCATGCCGGCCCCAGCGCCAGCAGCGCGTCAGCCGCCGCGTCCATGTCCTCGCGGCCGTGTACCTGCACGCCGGTCAGCAGCCGCACCTCGCCGAGGTTGGGGGTGATCAGCGTGGCCATCGGGATGATCACGTCCCGCAGCGCCTCGACGGCGTCGGGGCGCAGCAGCGGGTCGCCGTGCTGGGATGCCGCGACCGGGTCGACGACCAGCGGGCCGACGTCGAGGGCGGCGAGCGTGGCGGCTACGGCCCGCATGATCGGCGCGGACGCGAGCATGCCGGTCTTGGCCGCCCCGGTCCCGATGTCGCGCACCACGGACTCGATCTGCTCGGCCACCGCGGCCGGGGGTAGTTCGTAGAAGCCGCTCACGCCGAGCGAGTTCTGCACGGTCACGGCCGTGATCGCCGACATGCCGTGCACCCCGCAGCACAGGAAGGTCTTCAGATCGGCCTGGACGCCGGCCCCGCCGCCGGAGTCCGAGCCGGCGATGGTCAGGGCCCGTGGCGGCGAGGCGCCGGCAGGTAGCGTCACCGGGACAGTATCGCCAACCGCGAAGGAGCGACGTGACCGGCAACTGGAGCGAGCGGTTGTGGGCGCCGGCGCAGGACACGTACGCGGCGATCCTCGCCCATCCCTTCCTCGCCGGGCTGACCGACGGGAGCCTGCCCCGCGCACGGTTCGCCTACTACCTGGCCCAGGACGTCCACTACCTGCGCGACTACGCGCGCGCCCTCGCGCTGGTCGGCGCCCGCGCCCCGAACCACCACATCGGCGCGATGTTCGCGACTCACGCGGCCGAGGCGGTGGCGGCCGAACTCGCGCTGCACGAGCAGATCCTGCCGCAGCTCGGCGTGGACCCGGCCGCGCTGGACGCGATCCCGGCGTCCCCGACCACCACCGCGTACACCAGCTACCTGCTCGCGACCGGGTACGGCTCCGGCTTCGCCGACGGCCTGGCAGCCGTCCTGCCGTGCTACTGGATCTACCAGCGGGTCGGCGACACGCTGGCCGGGCAGGGCTCGCCGGACCGGCTCTACCAGCGCTGGATCGACACCTACGCCGGTGACCGGTTCGCCGCGACGGTCGATGCCGTCCTCGCGGTCGTGAACGAGACCGGCCCCGGGCTGTCCGACGAGGATCGCCGCCGCGCCGGCCGCCACTTCTGCACCACGGCGCGCTACGAGTGGATGTTCTGGGACGCGGCCTGGCGCCAGGAGGCGTGGCCGATCTGAGCGTCCCGCCCGCGCCGGATCAGGGTGTCACGTGCGCGATGTAGGTCGCCCAGTTCGCGAACGGGGTGCGCTCGAGGCCGGAGATGTACTCGGTGCCCATCCACACCGTGCCGTTGGTATCCGAGACCGCCGCCGAGTAGTCGCCCCAGCGGCTCGATCCGCTGCCGCCGAAGGCCTTGACCGCGCTGAAGTCGTCGTCGGCGTTCTGGCCCACGGCGGCCTGGTACACCGGGCCGGCGCCCTGCAGGGTCAGCGGCGCCCACGCCGCCGTGGGGTGGTAGCCGGGACCGGCCAGCGTGAACGCCATGACGGCCCTGCCCGCCGGGGTGACGCCGATCGACGGGAACAGCACGTCCTGCTTGTCCACGCCGAGGTAGCCCTGCCCGGCCATCGTCGCGCTCAGCGAACCGGACGTGGCCGTCGTGGGGGTGGTGACGAACCACGCGATGCCCACCGCGGTCGGCCCGTGCGGTGTCTGGACCGCGGTGTTCAGCCCGCTCCACAGGTGGCCGCCCGCGTACACCACCTGGTTCATCCGGTCGTCGTTGGCCTCCAGCAGCGGCACGCGATTGTTGATGATCAGTGTCCCGGCCGCCTGCGGCGAGTTCGGCGGCTGCGTGTAGCCCTCGGACGCCAGGACGGCCTCGTGCAGCACCGGCGACGGGTTCGTGCCCGACAGCGACGCGGTGTTCGTCAGGCTCCACACCGCGATGCGGTTCGCGCCGCTGCCGAGCGCCGGCGCGGCACTGAAGTCCAGGGAGCTCTGGAAGTACTCGGTGCCGTTCGCCGCCGTGTCGTAGCCGGCGGCGGGCGAGGTCGCCGGCTGGATCGAGAACGCGACGCCGCCGAGCGCGCCGGTCACGGCCGGGTCGGAGCCGGGCTGCAGGTGCGTGACCGTGAGGTTGGTGCCGCTCTCCAGGCCGGTCTTGGACATCGCGTACATCTGCGCGCCGTTGTAGGCGGGCCCGTTGATCGAGTACTCGTTGGTCGTCACGTAGAAGCCGTTGGCGTCGGCGCCGATCAGCGGCTGGTCCCCGAAGCACGGGCAGCCGGGATCCGACGGCGTGCCGTCGGTGCCGTCGTCGGTGGTCGGGAACTGGTAGATGTCCCAGGCCCCGGCCGGATCGGACGTCTGGGTCACCGCGACGTACTGCAGCGCCGAGTTGCCGAACGCGCCGGTGGTGGGGTCGACGGCGAACTGGAGCACGGACAGGAACCAGCGTGCGGTGTCCGGGTCGTAGTAGCACCGCGGGTCGGACAGGAACGGCCCGAAGGCGTTGCTGCCGTCGGGGTTGACGGTGACCTCCGGGGCCACCCCCACGAACTGGTTGAGCGGGACGGCCTGGGTGACGGGCGTGCCGTCGGTGGTGTAGACCCGCAGGGCGAGGTTGACCGCCTCCACCACGTCGCCCGCGCCCACGCACAGACCCTGGTCCGGCGGGGTGACGTCGAACTGGCTGTTCGC
>SCQZ01000425.1 GCA_004299665.1 Jatrophihabitans sp. | reverse complement strand
GTCGTGGACCCCGCCGTGGACGGGCTGGAGCCGGTACGCGCGTGGCTTGCCGCGGTGGGCGCGGCCTGAGGGACCCGGTGCGCGGCCCGAACCGCACGGTGCCGACGGCGGTCAGGCGTGCGGGGCGCGCCGCCCGCCGACGTGGTACTCGAACAGCAGGCCGCCGATCATGAACAGCAGCAGCAGCACCCCGACGATGACCAGCCACCACTGCACGAACGCCAGCGCGAACCCGGTGACCGCGGCCGCCCCCGCCAGCCCGACCGGCCAGTAGGAGCCGGGGCTGAAGAAGCCGTACTCCCCCGCGGCCTCGGCGATCTCGGCGTCGGGACGGTCCTCCGGGCGCGGGTCGATGCGGCGCGAGACGAACCAGAAGAACGAGCCGCAGATGAACAGCAGGCCGCCGGAGAGGATGAGCGCGATCAGGCCGCCCCACTCGATGCGCCCGTGCGAGAAGCTCTGGTCGGAGTGGGTCCAGATGCCGTACGCGATCGCCGTCGCCCACAAGAAGACGGCGACCCCGAGGAACAGGCGGGCTTCGACCTTCACGTCAGTCTCCGGTGGGGTTCTGGGCGGACGACGGGGCCCGGGCGGTGCGATCGGTGTTGAACGGGTGGGTGGTCGTCGCGTACGGGGCCATGCCGGCCGCCTGCAGCGCCTCGGACTGGCGCGCCGGGTTGTCCTCGCCCGCCTTGTTCAGGGCCACCAGGTACTTCTGGTAGGTATCGGCCGAGACGACGCGTACCTCGAAGTTCATCTGCGAGTGGTAGGTGCCGCACAGTTCGGCGCACCGGCCGACGTAGCTGCCCTCGGTGACCGCCTCGAACTGGAACCGGTTGTCCTCGCTGGTGTGGTCCGGGCCGTAGGGGATCACGTCGCGCTTGAACAGGAACTCCGGAACCCAGAAGGAGTGGACCACGTCCTCGGAGTGCTCGATGATCTGCACGCTCTGGTGGACCGGGACGACCAGGACCGGGATCTCGTTGTCCGAGCCGACCGTCGACAGCGCGGTGCTCTTGTCAGCGGCGTAGACGGTCTTCTTGCCGTGGTCCTCGAGGTACTCGAACTGCCAGTTCCACTTGAAGGCGTCGACGCGGATCAGCACGTCGGGGTTCTTGCTGAGGTGGTTGACGTTGTTCTCCACGACGGCGGTGCGGTAGAACAGCCCGGCGATGACGAAGAACGGGGCGATCGAGTAGACGATCTCGATCGGCAGGTTGTACTTGGTCTGGCGCGGCAGGACGTCGCTCTTCTTGCGGTAGCGGATGCAGCACCAGAAGATCAGGCCCCACACCAGCGCGCCCACCGCGAGCGCGGCGACGCCCGCCCAGGTCCACAGGACCCGCATCTCCTCGGCCTGTTTGGTGACGCCCGACGGCCATCCCCAGCGCATGTCGAGTTCGGCCTGGTGGATCGAGCAGCCCGACAGCAGGAAGGCCGCGACGGCCACGAGAAGCACGACCGGCCCGCGCCGCCGCCAGCGTCTGCGATGCACGTTCTCCGCCTCTCGGATCCTCGGGCAAATCCGTTCGCGAGCCTACTGGACCTACCCGCTGGGGACGGGCCGGGGGTGGGCGTTTCGCCACGGCCGCGCGCCCCCCGTTACCGTCGGCATCCATGGGCGCCTTCCTGGACGCGGCGGCCGGGACGCCGCTGCATCCGGCGGCCCGCGAGGCCCTGCTGGCGGCGCTCGCCGAGGGCTGGGGGGACCCGGGCCGGCTGTACGGCGCGGGCCGGCGCGCGGCGCTGCTGCTGGACGCGGCGCGCGAGGTGATCGCCGGCGGGATCGGGGCCCGGCCGGACGAGGTCAGCTTCTGCGCCAACGGCACCCAGGCGCTGCACGCCGCGGTCCTCGGGGCGATCGCCGGGGGCCGGCCCTCGCGCGAGGTCGTGCACAGCGCGGTCGAGCACTCGGCGGTGCTGCACGCCATCGAACACGGTGCCCGCGCGGGGCACCCGATAGCGGTGGACCGGCTCGGGCGCGTCGACGCGGCGGCGTTCGTTGCGGCCGCGAACGCGCCGCAGGTCACCGTCGCCGCGCTCCAGGCGGCGAACCACGAGGTGGGGACGGCGCAGCCGGCGGCATCGGTCGCCGCCCGGATCCCGGTTCCGCTCGTCGTCGACGCGACCCAGACCGTCGGGCACGCGGACCTGCCCGACGGCTGGTCGGTCCTCGCCGCCGACGCCCGCTCCTGGGGAGGGCCCGCCCTCGGGGTGGTCGCGGTGCGCACCGGGACCCGCTGGCGCTCGCCGTTCCCGGCGGACGACCGCGAGGGCGGCCGCATTCCCGGGCTGCCGGACGTCCCGGCCGCGGTCGCCGCGGCCGCCGGCCTGCGCGCGGTGCTGGCCGAGCGCCGGGAGGTGGCGGCCCGCCACCGCGCCATGGTCGCGCACATCCGCGAGCGCGTCGCCGCGACGGTCCCCGACTGCGAGGTGCTCGGCGACCCCGACGAGCGGCTCCCCCACATCGTCACCTTCTCGTGCCTGTACGTCGACGGCGAGGCGCTGCTGCTGGACCTGGACCGGCGCGGGTTCGCGGTCTCCAGCGGCTCGTCCTGCACCTCCTCGACCCTGGAGCCCTCTCACGTGCTGGTCGCCATGGGGGCCCTGACGTCGGGCAACGTGCGGATATCGCTGTCCCGCGACACGAGCGAGGCCGAGGTGGACGAGTTCCTGACCGTGCTGCCCGGGGCCGTCGCCGGCGTGCGCGAGCAGCTGCGGCCGTGATCGTCGACTGCCGCGGCAGGCGCTGCCCGCTGCCGATCCTGGACCTAGCCCGCCGCATCGGCGAGGTCGCGGTGGGCCGGACGCTCACGATCGAGGCCGACGATCCGGCCGCGCCCCCCGACGTGCGGGCCTGGTGCCGCATGACCGGCCACGAGTTCGTGGCGCAGGCCACGGCGGCGGACGGGGCCGCGGCGCTGGTGGTGCGGCGCCTGCGCTGATCGGCACCGACCGGGATACTGGGACGCGTGTGCGGTCTGATCGGGTTCCTGGCAGCCGGGGAGGATGCGCGGCGGGTCGAGCCGGCCGTCGAGGCGTCGTTGGTCTGCATGCGCCACCGCGGCCCGGACGAGGGCGGCACCTGGGCGGACGACGACGTCGTGATCGGGTTCCGGCGGCTGTCGATCATCGACATCGAGCACAGCCACCAGCCGATGCCGTGGCTCGGCGGCCGGTACCGCCTGATCTTCAACGGCGAGATCTACAACTACCTGGAACTGCGCGAGCGGCTCGCCACCGAGTTCGGGGCGGTGTTCGAGACCGAGGGCGACGGCGAGGCGATCGTCGCGGGCTACCACTACCTCGGCGAGAAGGTGGTGCGCGAACTGCGCGGCATGTTCGCGTTCCTGATCTGGGACTCGCACGAGCGGGTGCTGTTCGGCGCGCGGGACTGGTTCGGCATCAAGCCGCTCTACACCTACGCCGACGAGCGCGGGACGTTCTTCGCGAGCGAGAAGAAGTCGCTGCTTGCCGTCGCGAAGCTTGCGAGCGGCGCAGAGGGCACCGTCGCGAAGCTTGCGAGCGGCGCAGAGGGCACCGTCGCGAAGCTTGCGAGCGGCGCAGAGGGCACCGTCGCGAGCGCAGCGGTCGATACGACGGCGCTGCAGCACTACCTCACGCTGCAGTACGTCCCCGAGCCCGCCACCATGCACACGGCGGTCCGCCGCGTCGAGTCCGGAACCCACTTCACCCTGCGCCCCGGCGAGAGCCTGCGGCCGCACCGCTACTTCCACCCCGACTTCGCGATCAAGCCGGTCCCGGAGCCGGAGAAGCTGTACCGGCGCATCACCGAGGCGCTCGAGGACTCGGTGGCCAAGCACATGCGGGCCGACGTGACGGTCGGCTCGTTCCTGTCCGGCGGCATCGACTCGACCGTGGTCGCCGCCCTCGCCAAGCGCCACAACCCGAAGCTGCTCACCTTCACCACCGGTTTCGAGCGCGAGGGCTACAGCGAGATCGACGTGGCGGCCGAGTCCGCGGCGGCGATCGGGGTCGAGCACATCGTCAAGGTCGTCAGCGCGCAGGAGATGATGGACACCCTGCCGCTGATCGTCTGGTACCTGGACGACCCGGTGGCCGACCCGGCGCTCGTCCCGCTGTACTTCATCGCCCGCGAGGCGCGACGGCACGTCAAGGTCGTGCTCTCCGGCGAGGGCGCCGACGAACTGTTCGGCGGCTACACCATCTACCGCGAGCCGATCTCGCTGCGCGCGTTCGACCACGTCCCGTGGCCGTTGCGCCGGGGCCTGGGGCGGCTGTCGGCGCGGTTGCCCGAGGGCATGCGCGGCAAGGACCTGCTGCGGCGCGGCTCGATCGGCATCGAGGAGCGCTACTACGGCAACGCCCGCATCTTCCGCCCCGAGGAGATGGTCGAACTGTTCCGCGGGTACGACCCTGCCGTCTCGTACATGGACGTCACCGCGCCGCTGTACCGGGCGACGACGCACCTGGACGGCTCGACGCGGATGCAGTACGTCGACCTGTTCACCTGGCTGCGCGGGGACATCCTCGTCAAGGCCGACAAGATGACGATGGCGAATTCGCTGGAGTTGCGCGTCCCGTTCCTGGACAGCGAGGTGTTCGCGGTCGCCTCCTCGATCCCCACCGACCTCAAGATCACGAAGGAGACGACCAAGTTCGCGCTGCGCAAGGCGATCGAGCAGATCGTCCCGGCGCACGTGATCGACCGCCCCAAGCTGGGCTTCCCGGTCCCCATCCGGCACTGGCTCAAGGACGTCATGTACGACTGGGCCCGCGAGATCATCGAGCAGTCGCAGGCCGACGCGCTGATCGACCGCACGGCCGCGCTCGCGCTGCTCGACGCCCACCGGGCGGCCGATCCCGGCTCGCGCGTCGATCACTCGCGCAAGATCTGGACGATCCTGGTGTTCCTGCTCTGGCACGCGATCTTCGTCGAGGGG
>SCQZ01000424.1 GCA_004299665.1 Jatrophihabitans sp. | reverse complement strand
GCCGTCAGCACGACGTAGGCGACCGGCTTGTCCAGCCCGTCGGTGTCGGACGCGGCGACGACGACGGCCTGCGCGACGGCTGGGTGGGCGAGCAACCGTCCCTCGACCTCGGCGGGGCTGACCCAGATTCCGCTGGCCTTGAGCATGTCCCCGCTGCGGCCGAGGCAGGTGTAGTAGCCGTCGGCGTCGCGCACGTAGGTGTCGCCGGTCCGCAGCCACTCACCCCGGAACACCTGCCGGGAGGCGGCATAGCGCGACCAGTAGCCGGTCGCGGTGGAGTCCCCGCGCACGTACAGCGTTCCCGGGGTGCCGTCCGGGACCGGGTCGTCCGCGTCGTCGAGGATCTTCAGGTCGTATCCGGGGACGGCCGTGCCGGTGGTGCCGGGCCGCACGTCGCCCTCCCGGTTGGACAAGAAGATGTGCAGCATCTCGGTCATCCCGATCCCGTCCAGGATGTCCACGCCGAAGCGGCCGGTCCACCGCTGGTACAGCGCCGCCGGCAGGGATTCCCCGGCGCTGGCCGCGAGCCGGACACCCGCGAGCGCGTCACCGGGCAGTTCGGCGCGCAGCATGTTCGCGAAGAAGGTGGGGCCGGCGAAGAACAGCGTGACGCCGTGGGCGCGTACCCGCTCCGCCATCAGTTCCGGCTTGGCGGCGGCAGGCTCCAGCACGCTCGCCGCGCCGACAGCCAGCGGGAACAGCACCGAGTTGCCCAGGCCGTAGGCGAAGAACGCCTTCGCCGCCGACAGGCAACGGTCCTCGCGCCGGATGCCCAGGACGCGCGCGCCGTAGGTCTCGCACACCACGCGCACCGAGCCGTGCCGGTGCATGGCGCCCTTCGCGGTGCCGGTGGTGCCGGAGGTGTAGAGCCAGAACGCCGGGGAGTCCGCCGTCGTCGGGTAGACGGCCGGATCGGGCGCCGCGTCCGCCACGAGGGCGTCCAGGTCGTGCGAGGCGACCCCGGCGGCCACGGTGGCGCCGTCGGCGGCGAGGACGGCGCGCAGTTCGGGCGCGTCCGCCGCCGCGCGGGATGCCGTCTGCGCGAACTCGGGCGTGACCGCGAGGAACCGCGCCCGCGAGTCCCGCAGCAGGTCGGCCAGGCCGTCGGCGTGCAGCATCGTCGACACCGGGACCGGCACCGCCCCGACCCGCATCGCGGCCAGGTACACGGTCACGAAGTCGGGGCGGTCGGCCATGAACATGACCAGCCGCTGCTCGGGCTGCAGCCCCAGGCCGCGCAGGACGGCGGCCAGCCGCATCACCCGCTCGTGCAACCGGCCGTAGGTCAGCTCGCCGGACGGCCCGACGAGCGCGACCCGGTCGCCGTCGCCGGCCTCGACGCGGCGGTCGAGCAGGTACTCGCACGCGTTGAACAACTCGGTCATCGCGACCTCAGGCGAGGTGGACGTAGTCGAAGTCGAACGGCTGGCCGTTGATGCCCTGCCGCGGTGGCGCGATCCATGCGGCGATCTTCCCGCGCTCGTGGACCGGCCGCATCAGCGAGCGCACGTAGGTCCTGTCGACCTCGGTCGGCAGCCAGTCCTGCTTGCGGCGGTTCCACTCGTCCTCGGACAGCCGCTCACCCTGCGGGGAGGCCTCGATACCGGAGAAGGCACCCACCTTCCGGTTGAACGCGACGTGCGGCAGGTGCAGCCGCGTCGCCATACCCGCCTCCTCGAGGATCTTGTTCCACCGCTTCACCCCGCCCGCGCAGTCACTCATGTACTCGCGCCGCAGGTCGGTGTTCAGCCCGACGAGCGCGGCGACCTCCGTCTGCCCGATCTCGCCCTCATCCAGCGCATCCACCATGATCGCGTCGTCGGCGAGCTTGTGGTCGTCCTTGCGCCGTTCCTCCAGCCACCGCCCCTTGAGCCCGGCGGTGTAGTAGTTCGCGACGTTGGTCGACGTCTCCCCGCCGAACAGGTCCAGACTCACCGAGTAGTGGAAGTTGAGGTACTTCTGGATGATCGGCAGCGGGATCGCGCCGTAGGGCACGACGTCGTCGGTGTCGTGCTCCCTCATCACCTCCACCGTCCGCTGCACCACCCGGTCCAGGCCGGTGGTGCCGACGAACATGTGGTGCGCCTCCTCCTTGAGCATGAACTCGCAGGTGCGGCTCAGCGGGTCGAAGGCCGACTCCTTGAGCGTGCCGAGCTGGTACTTGCCGTCCCGGTCGGTGAAGTAGGTGAACATGTAGAACGACAGCCAGTCCGGCGTCTCCTCGTTGAACGCGCCCAGGATGCGCGGGCTGTCCTGCGAGCCGGAGTTGCGGTGCAGCAACTCCTCGGCCTCCTCGCGGCCCTCCCGGCCGAAGTAAGCGTGCAGCAGGTAGACCATCGCCCACAGGTGCCGCCCCTCCTCGACGTTCACCTGGAACAGGTTGCGCAGGTCGTACAGCGACGGCGCCGTGGCCCCGAGGTTGCGCTGCTGCTCCACCGAGGCCGGCTCGGTGTCGCCCTGGATCACGATCAGCCGTTGCAGGTCGGCGCGGTACTCCCCCGGCACCTTCTGCCAGGCCGGCTCCCCCTTGTGCTGCCCGAACGCGATGGCGCGGTCGTGGTCCCGCTCGGCCAGGAAGATCCCCCACCGGTAGTCACGCATCGCGACGTGCCCGAACTGCGCCCACCCCTCCCGGCCGACGTTCACCGCGGTCCGCAGGTAGACGTCCTCGGTCGGCAGGGTCGGGCCCATGGACTCCCACCACGACAGGAAGTTGGGCTGCCAGGACTCCAGCGCACGCTGCAGCCGGCGGTCCTCGTGCAGGTCGACGTTGTTCGGGATCTTCTCGCTGTAGTCGGCGGTGGTGGTCATGGGGGTTCAGACTCGCTTCCTGTCGAAGTCCGCGCGCCGGCCGGTGCCGAACCTGCGCAGCGCGCCGTCCGGCCCGGACGCGTTCGGGCGGTAGAAGATCCAGTTCTGCCACGCGGTGAGCCGGCCGAAGATCTTGGTCTCCAGCGTCTCCGGCCCGGCGAAGCGGTAGTTCGCCTCCAGCCCCGTCAGCGCGTCCGGACTGAACGACGCCCGCTCCTCGATCGCGATCCGGACCTCCTCGTCCCAGTCGATGTCGTCCGGGGCGAAGGTGACCAGCCCGGCGTCCAGCGCGTCCTCGGCCTCCAGCGCCGTGCCGGCCAGCTTGCCCACCGCGGCGAGCGCGTCCTCGTCACCCAGGAAGCGGGTCTGCAGCCGGGTCAGGCCGTTGCCCATCGGCAGCGGGCCGAGGTTCATCGCGCCGACCGTGACGGCCGCAGGAACCGGGACCAATACCTGCTCGGATCGCAAGCTCCCGTCGTCGTCCTCGAAGACACCGGCCAGCATGTACGAGCGGTCGGCGGCCAGCGCGAGCTCCAGCAGCGAGCCGGCGAAGCACGAGCCCGGCTCGACCAGCGCGATCAGGCTGCGGCTGGTCACGTCGAGGCGTTTCAGGGTGCGCTTGAGGTAGTGGACGATCTCGTTGACCAGCCAGTCGTCCCGGTTGGCCAGCAGCAACTCGTCGTAGGCCAGTACCCGCGCCGGGTCCCCGGACGTGCGGAACACCCACGTGCCCAGCTCGGTCTCGTTGGTGCGCAGGTCCAGGATCAGGTCGTCCAGCTCGCGAGCCAGCTGCAGCGGGTAGAACGCGGCGCCCGCGGCGTGGATCGCGGCCGCGTCGGCAGGTGCGTCCGCTGCCGGCCCCTGGACGGTGATCTGCACCGTCCGCGACTCGCGGTCCAGGACGGCCGCGATGTACCGGTACGTGATCGCGCCGGCGGTGCGCTCCTTGGCCAGCCGCGTGAGGGCGACGCCGGTCGCGCCGTCCGGCCGGTGGGAGCGCCCGGCCAACTCGCGGGCGCGAGCCGCCACCGTCTCCTGCCATGCCTGCCGCGGCACGACCTCGTCCACCAGCCGCCACCGGACCGCGCGGCGGCCGCCGACGCCCTCGGACTTCGTGGCGAAGTAGTCGGCGAGGTCGCGGCGGACGTGGCGCTTGTCGACCACCCGGGTCAGGCCGCCGGTGCCGGGCAGCACGCCCAGCAGCGGCAACTCCGGCAGCGACACCACGGACGAGCGGTCGTCGACCAGCATCAGATGCGCGCATGCCAGCGCCAGCTCGTACCCGCCGCCGGACGCGGTGCCGTTCAGCGCCGCGACCCAGGTCTGGCCGGAGTTCGCCGTCGCGTCCTCGATGCCGTTGCGGGTCTCGTTGGTGAACTTGCAGAAGTTCACCTTCCAGCCGTGGGCCGAGGCCGCCAGCATCCGGATGTTCGCGCCCGCACAGAAGATCTTGTCCTTGCCGGAGGTCACCACCACGGTCCGCACCTCAGGGTGCTCGAAGCGCAGCCGCTGGGCCGCGTCGTACAGCTCGATGTCCACGCCCAGGTCGTACGAGTTCAGCTTCAGCTCGTAGCCGGGGACCAGCCCGCCGTGCTCGTCGACGTCCATGGTGAGCGTCGCGACGGGACCGTCGACCGCGAGGCGCCAGTGCCGGTACGCCTGCGGGTCGGTGCGGAACTCGACGTGCGGCGCCGCCTCCGTGGACCGGTTCGCAGCCTCGGGGGTGGCCAGGTCGGTCATGGGCTCGTCCTTCGCCGGTCGCTCGGTCGTCTCATCACTATGTTCTACATATTCCACACATTTCGTCAAGTCGATGTAGTAAGTTGGCGTCATCCTGCCAGAGGAGTGACGATGACCGACGCGGTGCGTCCCGGTGGACCGGCGCCGCGGATGTCACGCCGGCACGCGGCCGGGGCCGGCAGTGCACGCGGCCTGCTGTTCACCGTCCTGGGCGAGTTCGTCCTTCCCGCCGGGGGCACGGTGTGGACCTCCTCGATCATCGAGGTCCTCGGCCGCCTCGGCGTCGAGGAGAAGGCTGCGCGCCAGGCGCTCATGCGCACCGCCGCGGACGGCTGGTTGGTCTCCGAACGCCACGGCCGGCGCACCCGGTGGTCCCTGACACCGAGTGCCGAACGGCTGCTCGTCGACGGCACCCGGCGGATCTACGAGTTCGGCCGCGTCGCGGCCGACTGGGACGGCCGGCTGGTACTGGTGCTGGCCCGCGTCCCGGAGGCCGACCGCGCCGCCCGGCACCTGCTGAACACCCGGCTGTCCTGGGCCGGCTACGGCACACCCGGCCCGGGGGTGTGGATCAGCACCCACGCCGAACGCATCGCCGAGGTCGAGCAACTGCTCCGGCATTGCGACGTGCAGGACGCGCGGATCTTCCGCGCCGAGCACGTCGGGGGCGCCGACCTGGCCGGCATGGTCCGGCAGGCGTGGGACCTGGACGCCGTCGAGGCCCGGTACCGGCAGTTCCTCGCCGAGTTCGCCGCCGCCCGCACGCACGAACCGCTGCCTCGGCTGATCGAACTCGTCCACGCGTGGCGGCGCTTCCCCGCGATCGACCCGGCGCTGCCGCGCGACCTGCTCCCGCGCCGCTGGATCGGCGAGCGCGCCGCGGCGTTGTTCGCCCGGCGACACGCCGAATGGGGCGCCGAGGCGAGCGCCGCGTGGCTCCGGCTCGACGCCCCGCCGGCCTGACACCCCGATCCGCCGGTCGCGCAGCCGCGGCTCAGGAGGCGACGCCGCCCGGGACCGGGGCGGTGGGCGGGGCGCGGTGGGGGGAGGTCCGGAGCCGGATCTCGACGCGGGTGCCCCCGCCGGGCCGCTCCACCAGGGTGGCCGTGCCGTGGTCGACGGCGACCAGCCTGCCGACGATGGACAGGCCCAGTCCGGTGCCGCCACGGCCGCCGCGATCGGTGGTGAACGGATCGAAGGCCCGGGCCCGCTGCTCGGGCCCCATCCCGGGCCCGGTGTCGTCGATCCGCAGCACCACCTGGGCCCCGTCGCGGGTCGCGGTGACCGTGATGGTCCCGCCCGCCGGGACCGCGTCGACGGAGTTGGCCAGCAGGTTGTCCAGCACCTGCTCGAGGTGACCCGCGGTGAGGGCCGCCGCCGGCGCCGCCGGTGCGGCCCGGGGCTGCTCGATCGCGATCCCGCGCTCGGCCGCGACGGGCGCCCAGGCCGCGATCCGCTCCTCGACGACGGCGCCGACGTCCACGGGCACCGGGCTGGACTCGGTGGCCTCGGCGCGCGCGACGGCCAGCAGCCCGTCGACCAGACGCGCCAGGCGGTCGGTCTCGGCCAGCATGGCGGCGACCTCGTCGCGGGCCTCTCCGGACAGGTCGTCGGCGAGCAGTTCCAGGCGCAGCCGCAGGGCGGCCAGCGGCGTGCGCAGCTGGTGCGACACCTCCGCCGTCATGCCGCGCTGGCGCTCCAGCACACCGGCGACCCGGTCGGCCATGTCGTTGAACGCGCGCGCCACGTCGCGGACCTGGCCCGGCCCGGATTCCGGGTCGGCGCGGGCGCCGGGATCACCGGCGCCGATGCCGTGCGCGGCGCCCACGAGGCTGCGCAACGGCCGCGACACCCAGCGGGCCAGCAGCCAGCCCGTCGCCGCCCCGAGCGCCAGCGCGGCGAGCGCGGCGACACCCAGGATCAGCCAGAGGGTCCCGTTGCGCCGGTCCAGGGCCGCCGTGTCGCGGACCAGCACGACGGTTCCGGCCGGCGTGCCGTCGCCGATCGCGATCGCCACGGTCACGCGGTTCTCGCTGCCGGGGACGGGCCGCCCGGCCCGTACTGCCTGCAGCACGCCCGCCGGCGGGCGCGGGCCGATCGCCGCGACGACGCGGCCGGACCCGTCCAGCACGGCGACCCGGTCACCGGGTGCGACCGCCCGCTCGAGCGCCTGGGCGAGGGCGGCGGCGCTGCCGCGGTCACCGAGTTGCTCCTCGGCGAGCGCGGCGTAACTGCGGGCCGCGGTGCGTGCCGCGGCCATGAAGTCGTCGCGTTGGCGGGACGCGCCCACAACGCCGAGCGGCACGACGATCGCCGCGATCAGGACGACGAGCACGCCCAGGAAGGCGGCGAACACGCGGCGGGTCACGGCATCACCGGTGGGACGGGTCCTCGATCACCTCACCGAGGCGGAAGCCGCGGCCGTAGACGGTCTCGATGATCTCCGGGTGGCCGAGCTTGCGGCGCAGCGCCGCGACGTGCACGTCGAGCACCTTGCGCGGTCCGTACCAGTGCTCGTCCCACACCCGGTCGAAGATCTCCTCGCGGGTGACCACGCGGCCAGGTTCGATCGCCAGGCACGCGAGGATGTCGAACTCCTTGCCGGTCAGCGCTACGGGTCGCCCGGCCACCCAGACCCGGCGCGCGGCAGGGTCGACGCGCAGCGCGCCGTACGTGGTGGCCCCGCTGTCCGGCCCGGTCCGGCGCAGCACCGCACGCATCCGGGCCAACAGTTCGGCGAAGCCGAACGGCTTGACCAGGTAGTCGTCGGCACCGGCGTCCAGGGCGTCGACCCGGTCGGGTTCGGCGCCGCGTGCGGTGATCACGATGATCGGCGCGGTGCCGCGCGATCGCAGCCGGCGGCACAGGTCCACCCCGTCCATGTCCGGCAACCCGAGGTCGAGCAGGATCAGCCCGGCCCCGCTGCGCTGCAGCGCCTCCGCCGCGGTGGCCACGGCCGTCGGCTCGCAGCCGGCCCGGGCCAATCCCTTGACGAGCTGGCTCCCGATCGCCCGGTCGTCCTCGACGATCAACACCTGCAGCCCCGCCAGGACACCGCTGTGGGCCTCGGCGACGGTCACGGGCTCACAGTAGGGCCCCAGGCTGTCGCGGCGGTAAGACGTGAACGGGTTCTTAGTGACCGGTTCGGCCAACATGGCAGCGTGCCTGCCACGTCCCGTGCCGCGAGCGAGGAGTCCGTGTGGGCGCGCCGGCTGCGCAATCCTGGCTGGTTGCTGCTGCCGCTGCGCGGCTTCCTCGGTGTGACCTTCACCTACGCCGGGCTGCAGAAGCTGGCGAATCCCGCCTACCTCGACACCCACAGCCCGGCCTCGGTCGCGGCCCAGATGCAGGCGCTGCGGCACACCAGCCCGATCGGGCCGCTGCTCGGGCTGTCGATGCACGCCCCCACCCTGGTCGGCCTGCTCATCGCGTTCGGTGAACTCGCCGTCGGCGTGGGCACGCTGCTCGGCCTGTTCCAGCGCGCCGCCGCGGTCGGCGGCGCGCTGCTCGCACTGACCTTCTTCCTGACCGTCTCGTGGGCGACCAGCCCCTACTACTACGGCTCGGACATCGTCTTCCTGTTCGCGTGGCTGACCCTGCTCGGCTTCGGCACCGGCGGCGTGCTCAGCCTCGAGACGTGGCTGCGCAACCGCGCCCGTGCCGGGATGCGGATGCCGCCCGAACCGGCCACGGTCGCGGTGTCGGCGCCGCTGCTGCGTCACCTGTGCCCGCGCGCCGGCGCGTGCGGCCTGCGCCCGGACGGCACATGCCACCGGATGCGTGGCTGTCCGGTGTTCCCGCCGATCGAGCCGCTGACCCCTGCGACGCGTGCCGAGATCGACCGTCGCACGGCCCTCGGCGCCGGGACCGCCGCGGCCGTCGCCGCGGGCGGCGCGCTCGCACTCGGCGGGCTGACCGCGGCGATCGGGCGGGCGGCCGGCGGCGGGACCGGGCAGGCGCAGGCGGCGCTCACAGCGCCACCCCGGGCGGCGAGCACGACGCCGCCGACCCCGGGGACGAGCCCGGCGACGAGCCCGGGGACGAGCCCGGCACCGGCGCCCACCTCGGGCGCCCCGACCGCCGGCGGGACGCTGATCGGCACCACGTCCCAGGTGCCGACCGGGCAGGCCCGCCAGTTCACCGACCCGGCCAGCGGCGACCCGGCCTGGATGGTGCACCCGTCCGGCGCCACCTTCGTCGCCTTCGACGCCATCTGCACCCACGCCGGCTGCCAGGTGCAGTACGACCAGTCCGCGGTGCAGTTCGTCTGCCCGTGCCACGGCGGCGTCTTCGACGCGCGCACCGGCGCGGTGCTACAGGGGCCGCCCCCTGCGCCGCTGCGATCCATCCCGGTCCAGGTGCTCGACGGGCAACTGCGGGTCGACGGGTGAGCGCCCCGGCGGGGACCTCCCGGGTGGTGGAGGGTGCCGGCGTGGAGGGGAACAGTCGGCTCACCGCCGTCAACGGCATGGTCCTGCTCGTGCTGCTCGCCGTCGAGGGTGTCACGATCCTCGACGTGCGCGGCATGATCACGCTGCACATGTATCTCGGGGTGCTGCTCGTCGGGCCGGTCGTGCTCAAGTGCGCCAGTACGGGTTACCGGATCCTGCGCTACTACACCGGTGGGGAGCGTAACGAATTAACTATGGCGTGTTGCGATGTCGATGACGGCTTGGGCG
>SCQZ01000423.1 GCA_004299665.1 Jatrophihabitans sp. | reverse complement strand
GTGCCCAGATCCCGCGCGCCCGCTCCCCCGCGCCCAGTACCGCCACCCGCAGCCGCCGGGCCCACATGGCGAGCACGAACTCCTCGATCGCCGACTCCCACGAGGCCGGCGCGCCCACCGGATCACCGCTCGCGACGGCGATGCCCAGCCGCGCGAGGTAGCCGACCGCCGCCTGCTGGTCGGCGGAGAACACGTAGCGCTTCTCGGGGCGCAGCGCGAACGGCGCCAGCGGATCACCCTCGCTGATCGCGACTAGGTCGCGGACCCGCTCCCGGTCCGATTCGGCCGCTGCCGGGGTGGCACCCCACATCAGGGCGGGGCCATCAGGCCGGGGCCGTCAAAACAGGGCCCGTGCCATCTCTCGCCGTGCCGGGCCGACCCGCGGGTCGTCCGGGCCGAGCAGGTCGAAGTAGTCGACCAGGCGCACCCGGACCCGTTCGCGATCCTCCCCAGCGACCCGCCCCAGCGTGGCCAGCAGTCCCTGCAGCGCGGCATCCACGTCGTCGCCCGCCAGCGCCAGGTCCGCCGCCGCGAGCTGCAGGTCCACGTCGTCCGGCGCGGCCTGCGCCCGCGCCCGGGCGGCGGGATCGGCCCCGGCGACGCGGCGCAGCAGCCGCACCTGGCGCAGCGCCAGGGTCGCGTCGGCGTTGTTCGGTTCGGCGTCCAGGATGGCCTGGAAGCGCTGCTCGGCCAGGTCGTGGTTCCCCTCCGCCAGTGCCTGCTCGGCGGCGTCGAAACGCGGGTCCTCGGGCGGGGCGGCCGGTGCCGCGGCACCGCCGTCGGCCGCGTCGGGCTGCGCGCCCGGCCCTGCCGGCCCCACCTGCATGCCCGCCTCCTGCGCCGCCTGCAACACCGCGGCGACGAACTCTCGCAGCTGTGCCTCGGGCAGGGCCCCCTGGAAACCGGGCACCAGTTGTCCCCCGATGACCGCGAACACGGTCGGGATGCTCTGCACCTGCAGGGCCTGGGAGATGCGGGGGTTGGCGTCCACGTCGATCGTGGCCAGGATCCAGGCCCCGGCCGCCTCGGCGGCCAGCTTCTCCAGCACCGGGGACAGTTGCTTGCACGGCTGGCACCACTCCGCCCACAGGTCCAGCAGCACCGGCACCTGGAACGAACGATCCAGCACCTCGGTCTGGAAGGTCGCCTCGGTGACCTCGACGACGTAGTGCCCGGCCTGCGGTGCGGGCGCCTCGGCAGCCCGGGCGGCGGCCTCGGAACGGGCCTTCACGGCGGCGAGGTCGATCGCGCCGGACATCGCGGCGGTCAGCGCCGCACTCGGCGGTGCGGGGCGTCGTTGCGGGGCAGGGGCCATGCCTCCATCCTCCCATCTACGCTCGCGGGCATGACGCAGACCGGCGCGGTACGCATCGAGCGCGACGGCGTTGACAACAGCGTGTGGACCGTGGTCCTGCACCGGCCCTCGCGGCGGAACGCGGTGGACGGCCCGACGGCCGCCGCGCTGGCCGACGCGTTCCGGGCGTTCGACGCCGACGGCTCGGCGGCGGTCGCCGTGCTGTGGGGCGCCGGCGGCACCTTCTGCGCAGGCGCGGACCTGCACGAGATGTCCAACCCGCTGTCGGACGACCTCGCCGACGACGCGCCGATGGGGCCGTCGCGGCTGGCACTGTCCAAACCGGTGATCGCCGCGGTGAGTGGTCACGCGGTCGCCGGCGGGCTGGAACTGGCCCTGTGGTGCGACCTGCGGGTCGTCGAGTCCGACGCCGTGCTGGGCGTGTTCTGCCGGCGCTGGGGCGTCCCGCTGATCGATGGCGGCACGGTCCGGCTGTCCCGCATCGTCGGGCTCGGACGGGCGCTCGACCTGATCCTCACCGGTCGCGCGATCGGCGCCGAGGAAGCCGTGGCCATCGGCCTGGCGACGCGGGTGGTGGCGCCCGGCTCGGCCCGGGCCGAGGCCGAGGCGCTGGCCCGGGAACTGGCCGCGCTCCCCCAGGCGTGCCTGCGCTCGGACCGTGCGTCGGTGTACGACGCCCTCGACCGCGACGAGGCCGACGCCCTGGCGCGCGAGTTCGCGCACGGCCGCACCGTGCTCGCCGAGGCCCTCGGCGGCGCGGCCCGCTTCGCCGGCGGTGCGGGCCGCCACGGCGCGCCCGCCTGAAGCGACTTGTCCGCGCTTCGTCACCGCATGCGGTGGCGAAGCGCGGACAACTGCGCCGCGGTGCCTACCCTGGGGCCGGTGCACGCGATCGAGTACCCGGACCTACCGATCGCCGCGCGGCGCGAGGAGATCGCCGCCGCGATCCGCGAGCATCAGGTCGTCGTCGTCGCCGGCGAGACCGGTTCGGGCAAGACCACGCAGCTTCCCAAGATCTGCCTGGAGATGGGTCGCGGCAACGGTGGCCTGATCGGTCACACCCAGCCGCGCCGGCTCGCGACGCGCACGGTCGCGCAGCGCATCGCCGACGAGTTGCACGAGCCGCTCGGCGGCCTGGTCGGCTACAGCGTGCGGTTCACCGACCGGGTCGGCCCGGACACCCGCATCCGGCTCATGACCGACGGCATCGCGCTGGCCGAGATCGGGCGTGACCGGATGCTGCGCCGCTACGACACGCTCATCGTCGACGAGGCGCACGAGCGCAGCCTCAACATCGACTTCCTGCTCGGATACCTGACGACGCTGCTGCCCCGCCGCCCCGACCTCAAGCTGATCATCACCTCGGCGACGATCGACCCGCAGCGCTTCGCGAACCACTTCGGGAGCGACACACCGGTCGTCGAGGTATCCGGCCGGACCTACCCCGTCCAGGTCCGCTACCGGCCGCTCGACCCGACGGTGGCACCCGACGACGGCACGCAGGACGGCATGCAGGACGGCGCCGAGGACCCGGAGCACGACGTGACGGGTCCCCTGCCGGTACGCGACCAGACCGAGGCGATCGTCGACGCCGTGCGCGAACTCGACCGCGAGCAGCCCGGCGACATCCTGATCTTCCTTTCCGGTGAGCGGGAGATCCGCGACACCGCCGAGGTGTTGCGCGGCCTGAACCTGTTCCACACCGAGGTGCTGCCGCTGTATGCGCGGCTCTCGACGGCCGAGCAGCAGCGCGTCTTCGAACCCCACGCCGAACGGCGCATCGTGCTGGCGACGAACGTCGCGGAGACGTCGCTGACCGTGCCGGGCATCCGGTACGTGATCGACCCGGGCACGGCACGCGTCTCGCGGTACAGCCGCCGCCTGAAGGTGCAGCGGCTGCCGATCGAGCCGATCTCGCGGGCGAGTGCCGACCAGCGCGCCGGCCGCTGCGGGCGCACCTCCGACGGGATCTGCATCCGGCTGTACTCCGAGCGCGACTTCGATGCCCGGCCGCGCTTCACCGAGCCGGAGATCCTGCGCACCAACCTCGCCGCCGTCCTGCTGCAGATGGCGGCGCTGCGACTGGGCGACGTCGCCGACTTCCCGTTCCTCGACCCGCCGGACCGGCGCAGCGTGCGCGACGGGGTCGCCCTGCTCCACGAACTCGCCGCGTTCGACGCCCAGGGCCGCATCACCGCGCTCGGGCGACGGCTGGCACGCCTGCCGCTCGACCCGCGTCTGGGCCGGATGATCCTGCAGGCGCAGCAGGAGGGCTGCGTGCGCGAGGTACTCGTCCTGGCCGCCGCGCTCGCGATCCCGGACCCGCGCGAGCGACCCGCCGACCAGCAGGACGCGGCCGCCCGACAGCACGCCCGGTTCGCCGACGCGCACTCGGACTTCACCGCCTTCCTCAACCTCTGGGACCACCTGCAACAGCGGCGCCGCGCGCTGTCCGGAAACGCGTTCCGGCGGATGTGCCGCGAGGAGTTCCTGCACTACCTGCGCATCCGCGAGTGGCAGGACCTGGTGGGCCAGTTGCGCTCGATCGCCCGCGATCTCGGCATCGAGGAGAGCGGCGAGCCGGCCGATCCGGCACGCGTCCACGCGGCACTGCTCGCCGGCCTGCTCAGCCATGTCGGCATGCGCGACCGCGACACCCGCGGATACCTCGGGGCGCGCGGCAGCCGCTTCGTCCTGGCTCCCGGCTCGGTCCTGAGCGCGCGGCCGCCGTCCTGGGTCGTCGTCGCCGAACTGGTGGAGACGACGCGCCTGTTCGGACGGACGGCCGCCCGACTCGACCCCGCCACGGTCGAGGCCCTCGCCGGGCACCTCGTGCAGCGCACGTTCAGCGAGCCGCACTGGGATGCCCGGCGCGGCGCCGCGATGGCGTACGAGCGGGTGACGCTCTACGGCCTGCCGATCGTCGCGCGCCGGCGCGTCGGGTACGCGCAGGTCGAGCCGGACGCCGCACGCGAGTTGTTCATCCGCCACGCCCTGGTCGAGGGCGACTGGCACAGCCGGCACCACTTCTTCCGCGACAACCAGGCTCTGCGCGCCGACCTCGCCGCCCTCGAGGAGGGGGCGCGCCGGCGCGACCTGCTGGTGGACGACGACGCGATCTTCGCCTGGTACGACGCACGGATCCCCGCGGCCGTGGTGTCCGGCCGGCACTTCGACAGTTGGTGGAAGGGCGTGCGCCGGGAGTCGCCGCGGCTGCTGACCCTCACCCGCGAGGATCTGCTGCGCCGCGAGGACGCACCGGAGCCGCTGGACGCATGGCAGGCCGGCGACCTCACGCTGCCGGTGAGCTACCGCTTCGAGCCGGGCGCCCAGGACGACGGCGTCACGATCCACGTCCCGCTCGACGTGCTGGGCCGGCTGGACGGCGCACAGTTCGGTTGGCAGGTCCCGGCGCTGCGGGAGGAACTGGTGATCGCGCTCCTGCGGTCGCTGCCGAAGGAGTTCCGGCGGGCGTTCGTGCCGGTTCCCGACACCGCCCGCGCCGTCCTCGCGGGCCTGGCCCCCGGTCGCGAGCCGCTGCTGGACGGCATCCAGCGTGAACTGCACCGGCGCACCGGGGTGCTCGTCCCGCTCGACGCGTTCGACCTCGACCGGGTGCCCGGTCACCTGCGGATGAGCTTCTCGGTCGAGGACGCGTCGGGTGCGGTGCTCGCCCGGGGTACCGACCTGGACGCGCTGCGCACCGAACTCGCCGCGCCGGTGCGCGCAGCTGCGGCGACAGCGGCGCGCACC
>SCQZ01000422.1 GCA_004299665.1 Jatrophihabitans sp. | reverse complement strand
CCGGGGCGGCCGAGGGGTCCAGCGGGCCGGTCCGCACCGGTCACCCCGATCCGGGTCGTCGGCGACGACACCGAGCAGGCCAACATCGTGTTGGGGGTGTCCAGCGTGTCGCGCCACGACCCGCGCCGCTACGCGATCGGCGTGCTGTCGGCGGCGCTCGGCGGCGGCATGAGCTCACGGCTGTTCCAGCGCGTGCGTGAGGAGCGCGGGCTGGCGTACTCGGTCTACTCGTTCACCACGAGCTACTGCGACGCCGGCCATCTCGGGGTCTACGCCGGCTGCCAGCCCGGCAAGGCCGAGGAGGTGCTGGGGTTGATGGGCGCCGAACTCGAGGCGATCGGGCGCGAGGGCATCACGCAGGCCGAGGTCGAGCGCGGCAAGGGCCAGATGCGCGGCGCGATGGTGCTCGGCCTCGAGGACCCGGGTGCCCGCATGACCCGGATCGGCAAGAGCGAACTGAGCTACGGGCAGGTCCTCGGGGTGGACGAGGTGCTGCGCCGGATCGACGCGGTGACCGTCGCCGACGTCGCGGCCGCCGCCTCCTCGCTGCTGTCCCGGCCCCGCTGCCTGGCGGTGGTCGGCCCCTTCGGCGAGCACGACTTCGACGGCGCCGTGTGAGAAGGGGGAGCAGGTCATGAGCGAACCGATCAGGGTGGGCGTGCTCGGGGCCCGCGGCCGGATGGGGCAGGAGGTCTGCCGCGCCGTCGACGGCGCGCCGGACCTGGAGCTGGTGGCGATGGTCGACGCCGGGGACTGGCTGTTCGGCGTAGCCGACGCCGGTGCGCAGGTCCTGGTCGACTTCACCCACCCGGACGTGGTCATGGACAACATCCGGTTCGCGGTGGACCAGGGCATCCACGCCGTCGTCGGGACGACCGGCTTCACCGAGCAGCGGCTCGCGACCGTCCGTGCCTGGCTCGCGGACGCGCCGGACCTGGGCGTCCTGATCGCGCCGAACTTCGGGATCGGCGCGGTGTTGGCGATGCGGTTCTCGCAGCTGGCCGCGCCGTTCTACCCGTCCGTCGAGGTGATCGAGATGCACCATCCGGCCAAGGTCGACGCCCCCAGCGGGACGGCGGCGCGGATGGCGGGGCTGATCGCCGCGGCCCGGCGCGAGGCGGGCCTGCCGGCCCCCGAGGACGCCACGACACAGGCTCGCGACGGCGCCCGCGGCGCCGACGTGGAGGGCATCCGGGTGCACGCGATGCGGGTCGCGGGGGCGCTTGCGCATCACGAGGTCGTCTTCGGCACCCGGGGTGAGACGCTCACGATCCGGCACGACTCGCTGGACCGCTGCTCGTTCATGCCCGGCGTCCTGCTGGGCGTGCGCGAGGTCGCCTCCCGGCCGGGGCTGA
This sequence comes from Jatrophihabitans sp., assembly GCA_004299665.1. GTDB lineage: Bacteria > Actinomycetota > Actinomycetes > Mycobacteriales > Jatrophihabitantaceae > FW021-bin43. The sequence goes on along the minus strand of SCQZ01000422.1, from coordinate 633 downwards.
CGGTCGGCATCGAGTCGCTGCTGGGGCTCTGACACGCGGGGGAGCAGTCGTGCAGACGGTCGGGCTGACCTGGGAGCACTCCTTCGAACTGGCGGCACTGCTGGCTGCCGCCGGCGGCGCCCTGGCGCTGGTGCGGGACCGGCGCGCCCGGTTCGTGGGCGCGTTCTTGCGCGAGACCGCCGTGATCGGGCTGCTGTACGGGCTGTGGCGGCTGGCCGGCACGCTGTCGGTCACGGACGCGGACGGCGCCCTCGCGCGCGGACGCTGGATCGCGCGTGCCCAGCACGACCTCGGCCTGCCCTCCGAGCACGCGCTGCAGGCGGTGGTGCTCGGCCACCCGCTGGTGGTGCAGGCGGCGAACCTCTACTACGCGACCATGCACTTCACGACGATGCTGGTCTTCCTGATCTGGCTGTTCGTGCGGCACCGCGACCGCTACCGTCCGGTGCGCCAGGTGATGGCCTGGACGACCCTCGGCTGCCTGCTGGTCCAGTTCGTGCCCGTCGCGCCGCCGCGGATGTTCCCGCAGTTGCAGATCGTCGACACCGGGATGCTCTACCACCAGTCGGTCTACGCCAACGGCTTCGCGGCCGACCAGATGTCGGCGATGCCGTCGGTGCACGTCGCCTGGGC
>SCQZ01000421.1 GCA_004299665.1 Jatrophihabitans sp. | reverse complement strand
GGTTCGGAGGCCGGCCTGGTGCGCCCCGCCGTCGTGGTGACCGCGGACCGGATCTTGCGGGGTGGTCCGAACGTTGTCCAGGTGGTCCCGTTGACTCGCACGATCCGGTCCAGCGGAAGCGAGGTCGTCATCGAGCCTGCCGCGGGTAACGGCCTATCAGTGCGTTCGGCTGCGCAGTGCCAGCATGTGCGCGCGATCGCCACCGGAAGGGTCGGAGCCCACCTCGGCAACGTCGGAGCGGTGAGCCTGCGGCAACTGCGCGAGACGCTGGCCCTGATCTTCGACCTCTAGCGTCGACCGGCTGCGAACAGAGCACGCGAACGTCCGATGGCTGGCCGCGCCAGCAGCGCCCGTCGTCTCAGTTTCAGTCTCAGTTCGCCCGGCGTCGCGGGGTACCGTGGCGGATCGCGGAGCAGCAGAACCCCCATAAACGCTGGCCTACGATGCCGCGCGGTCACCGCCACTCAGAACTCGAAAGCGTGTGTGGTGAAAGCCACCGTGGGTTCGAATCCCACCGCCACCGCCAGACACCACCGGCATCGCCAGACACCGCCAGACACCACCGGCATCGCCAGACACCGCCGGCATCCCCGGCACCCACCTCCAGAGCCGGCTTCCCGCCAGAAATGGTGCGGAATCGGCGCTACGGGCGCACGACTTCTGGCGGGAAGGCAACATCTGGGCGCGGCGCGGGCGCCGGTCGCCGCCGGAGACGAGAGCGAGCGCCGCGTGCGGCGCGGCGCGGGCGCGGGCGCGTGGCCGTCGAGGACGAGCGCGACGCTCGGGCGCGGGCGACGGCGAGGACGGCGGGCGCCTCGCGCCCGGACCGCGGCGCGAGTCAGCCCGCGAGGTGACCCGGGGCGCCCCATGCGGCCAGATCGTCGTAGCGAGCATGCGCCGCGACGCCCGGGCGGTAGCGGTCGGGCAGCACCGGCGCGTATTCCGGCTCCCACACGAAGTCCGTCCACTCGTCGGCGTAGACGGTCGAGAGCGGCCCGCCCTGGGTCCGGTACAGGCCGACACCCCCGGCGACCACGCCGAACGGGCCGTGCCACTCGTGCTCCGGCCGCCAGAAGTACGCGCCCGGACGCATGATCCCGAACGGCGAGTGCATCTCGCCGGCGAGCAGGATCATCTCCTCGACCACCGGGTGCTTCTCCGGCCGGAGCTCGTCGCACCGCAGCGCCGCGTTGGCCAGAATCCAGGTGGACTCGCCCGTGTCGGGATCGTCGAACAGGTCGATCCGCTTCGCGTTGCTGGTGAAGCCCGGCGTCCGCAGCGGCGACGCCTCGCAGCGCAGGCAGTCGATGGCCGGGACGAACATGCGCCGGTCCCAGTCGGACTCGGGAGGCGTCGCGGGGTCACGGCTGTAGAACGTCGCGACGATCGCGCCCGGTCCGCTGCTCGCGTGCGCGATCTCGTAGCTCTCGGGGAAGCGCGCGTAGCCGAACCGGCCGAGTTGCTGGCCGGCGATCGCCACGCTCCCGGCGAGCACGAAGACCTCCTCCGCCGCTCCCAGCACGCGCGGCGCCGGCTGGGTCCAGCCGGGCGGGAGGTTGACGATCTCGGAACTGGCGCCGGACTCGTCGTCGGCGCTCAGGATGCGTCGCGACGTTCCGGGCAGGAACCCTGGCTCCCACGGCAGGGCCTCTTGCTGCACGAAGTCGACGAACGGCCGCAACGGCGGCTCTCCTTCCGGACGGGCGGACGGGCGGACGGGACGGGGCGAGCCCGGGTCGGCAACCCGGGACAGCGCGCAGACGCCGGCTCCCGGTATCCCGCGAGCCGGTCGCGACGCTCATCCGCGAACCTATCCCCGTTCCATCTCCCGATCAAGCGTTCCACTGTGAGTAACCGATGGGTCGGTCGCGGAGGGCTCCCGGACGGCGTGATCATGGTTAGCATCGGCCGCGTGGACCCTCAACAAGCAGCGTCCGACCCAGCCTCGACCGGCGCGTCGGCGGCGTTCGTCATCGGTGCAGGCCCGGGGATCGGTACGGCGGCGGCGCGCCGATTCGGCCGAGCGGGCATGCCGCTCGGGTTGGTCGCCCGCTCGGAGGCGACGCTCGACCAGGCACGTGCGGCGCTGAGCCCCGTGGCGGTCCCCACCGTCACGGTGCGCGGCGACGCGGGCGACAAGGACCAGCTGACGGGCGCGCTCGATCACCTCGTCGCGGAACTCGGCGTGCCGGGCGTCGTGGTGTACAACGCCGCCGTGGTCGAAGGCGATCGCATCTTCGACCTCGACCACGCCACCCGGCAGGCCCGCTACGCGGTCAACGTCCTCGGTGCGTTGACGACCATGGCCAAGGTGGCGCCGCTGATGGCCGACAACGGCGGCGGGACGATCCTCGTGACCGGCGGCATGCCGCACCCCAACCAGTACGTCGTGAGCCTGTCCATCGACAAGGCGGGCCTGCGCGCCGCCGTCCAGGTCGTCGCCGATCAGTTCTCCGATCGCGGCGTCCACGTCACCTGCGTCAGCATCGGCGGGCGTGTCGCGCCGGGTTCGAGCTTCGACCCCGACCAGATCGCCGAGGAGTACTGGCGCATCTACGGCCAGCCCCGCGACCAGTGGCAGCCCGATCTCACCTACAAGGGGAGCCCGCAGGCGGCGGCACCGGGTCGCCCACCCGCGCCCCACTGACGCTCGGGCGGCTGGGGCACCGCCCGTCGCCGCCGCGCACGCGCTACCGGCGCCGGGTGCCGGTAGTGTTCCCGTCGGTGGAATTCGCCGCCACCGAGACAGAGGGTGCGATGCAGGCGTGATGTCGATCGATCGGGCGGGGTCGCCGGACACGCCGGTCGTCCTCATCGAGGACGACGACGGCGACGCGCTGCTGGTGCGCGCGTGCCTGGCCGAGGCGGGCTTCGGCTCGCTGGAGGTCCAGTGGTGCCGGACCCTGGCCGAGGGGCTGGCCGCCGTCTCCCGCCGTACCCGCTGCGTGCTGCTCGACCTGGGCCTGCCCGACGCCGAGGGCATGTCCGCGCTCACCGACGCCGTCACCGCGGCACCGGACACGCCGATCATCATCCTGACCGGCCGCCACGACCAGGCCGGCACCGAGGCGTTGGCCCTCGGGGCCCAGGACTACCTCGTCAAGGACGACATCACCTCGGACCTGCTCGAGCGGTCCATCCGCTATGCCGTCGAGCGCAAGCGCGCGCAGCGGACCAGCCTGCAACTGCGCGAGGCGCGGCTCAGTTCGGCCGAGAAGGCCCGCCTGGAACGCGGACTGCTGCCGACCCCGCTGATGCGTTCCGGCGCCGTCGACTGCTGCACCTACTACCAGCCGGGACGGGACCACGCCGTCCTCGGCGGGGACTTCTTCGACGTCGTCGAGACCTCCGACGGCCGGGTCCGCGCGGTCATCGGCGACGTGATGGGCCACGGGCCGGACGCGGCCGCGATCGGGGTCCACCTGCGGGTGGCGTGGCGGACCCTCGTGCTGGCCGGGCTCCCGGACGTCCAGATCCTGTCCACCCTCGACTCGCTGTTCGCCGCGGAGACCGGGGGCGACGCCGGCTTCGTCACCGCCTGCGATGTCACGATCGAGCCCGACGGGTTGACGGCGCTGCGGGTGGCGGGCCATCCGGCGCCCCTGGTGAGCGGCGAGGGCAAGACCCACTACCTGGACCTGACGGTGGGGCCGCCGCTCGGCGTGGACATCGGCGCGGCGCGGCAGCGCTGGGTGGACACCGGGGGCTGGCCGCAGTCCCGGGTCCAACTCGATCCCGGCGCGTCACTGATCCTGTACACCGACGGGTTGCTGGACGCCTTCGGGGGCCCGACGGGGGCGTCGCTGGGGATCGAGGAACTGGTCGCCGCGGTCGACGCCTGCGTCGCGGGCGGCGGCGACGTCTCCTCGTGGATCCCGTCGATCGTGGCGACGGCCCCGGGGGAGTCGGTCGACGACACCGCGGTGGTCGTGCTGAGCCTGCGGCCGCCGACTGCCGGACCGTGAAGCTGGGGCGGCTGCGCGAACGGCCCCGGCTGCGGCTGCGCACGGCGGGATGGAGCCTGCGTCGCCGGGCCGTCGTCGGCTTCGCCGCCCTGGGACTTGCCTTCGTCGGGCTGATCGCCGCGCTGGTGCTCTCCCTCGTCGACTTCGTCCAGAAGGGCAACGAGGTCGTGTACCGCTGGCAGCCCGCCGCCGCCGCCAGCCAGGACCTGCTCGCCGACCTGGTCAACCAGGAGACCGGCGTGCGTGGCTTCGCCATCAGCGGCAAGCAGGAGTTCTTGCAGCCGTTCGAGCAGTACAGCGCCAAGCAGCGCGCCGACACCGCCCGGCTGCACCAGTTGCTCGATCCGTACCCGGTGCTGCGCACGAACCTGCAGACCTTCACGGCGATCGCCACCGCATGGCAGGACACGACGGCGGTGCCGCTGATCTCCTTGGTGAACGCGCACAACCCGTCCGCGCTGCGGCTGCTCGACGACCCGGTCAGCAAGGCGCACTTCGACCTGGTGCGCAAGTCGGCGGCCACCTTGATGGACTCGGTCGACGCGGTGACGCGTGCCGCGCTCGCCGATCGCAAGGGCGGCATCACCGGCCTCGTCGCCGCCCTCGCGACCAGCGCGGCGGTCATCGTGCTGTTCGGACTGGCCGTCTGGCGCGGCCTGTACCGCTGGGTGCTGGTCCCCGTCGAGACCCTGGCGGCGCAGACCCGCGAGGTGGCCGAGGGCGCCAACCGCCGCGCGATCCGCCCCTCCGGCCCGCCGGAGCTCGTCGACCTCGGCACCGACGTCGAGACGATGCGCCGACGCATCGTGGACGAACTGGCGCGGATCGAGCGGGCCGGCGACGACCTGGCGCGATCCAACGCCGATCTCGCCCAGTTCGCGTACGTCGCCTCGCACGACCTGTCCGAGCCGCTGCGCAAGGTCGCGAACTTCTGCCAGTTGCTGGAGCGCCAGTACGGCGACCAGCTCGACGACACCGCCCGCAGCTACATCGCGTTCGCGGTCGACGGCGCCAAGCGGATGCAGACGCTCATCGCGGACCTGCTGCGCCTCTCGCGCGTCGGGCGCTCCACCGAGGGTTTCGTCGCGGTCGACCTGAACGTGGTGATGGACCGCGTCCGGGAGAACCTGGCGGACCAGATCGCGGCCACCGGCGGCGGAGTGGGGGTGAGCGAGTTGCCGACCGTGTCCGGCGACCCGTTGCTGCTGGCCTCGCTGCTGGAGAACCTGGTGGGCAACGCGCTGAAGTACCGCTCCGAGCAGCCGCCGCTGATCGTCGTCACCTCGGCGCCGGACCGGGCGCACCGGGCGTGGACGTTCGCGGTGCGCGACAACGGCATCGGCATCGACGCGCGCCACGCGGAGCGGGTCTTCGCGATCTTCCAGCGGCTGCACGTGCGCGAGCAGTATCCCGGTACCGGTATCGGGCTGGCGCTGTGCCGGCGGATCGTCGAGTTCCATGGGGGGCGGATCTGGCTGGACACCGCGCCGGGCCCGGGTGCTACGTTCCGCTTCACCCTGCCGGAAGGACCCGTTCCATGACCCAGCACCTCGAGCGCGCGCGCCGTGCGATCCGGGTGCTGCTCGTGGAGGACGACCCCGGAGACGTCCTCATCGCCCGGGAGGCGCTCAAGGCGGCCGGGCTGTCCATGCCGCTCGAGGTGGTCAGCGACGGCGACGAGGCGCTGGAGTTCCTGCGCGCGACCGGGCGCCACGCCACCGCCGTCCGGCCGGACCTGGTGCTGCTCGACCTGAACCTGCCGGGGCGCTCGGGCCTGGAGGTGCTGGCCGAGGTGAAGGCCGACCCCGACCTGCGGCGGATCCCCGTCGTCGTCCTCACGACGTCAGGCTCGGCGGACGACATCACCCGCAGCTACGACCTGCACGCGAACGTGTTCGTCGCCAAGCCCGTCGACTTCGACGACTTCGCCCGCGTGGTCCAGCAGATCGACCAGTTCTTCGGACGGGTGGCGGAACTGCCGCCGCGCTAGGTCCCTGGGTGTCCGCGCAGCACGGGTGCCGGTCCGGTTAGACCACCCGGCCCGCGGGGAAGGTTGCGGCCATGACCGGACACATCGCGGCGATGACCATCGACGGGACGCCCGTCTCCCAGGCGGACATGGCCCGCCTGCAGGCCGAGGAGGAACTGCACGCCGACTGGCGCCGCCGTACGGCCCGCGTGGTCGCCTCGGCCTCACGCGACCTCGATGACTGCCGGACGCTGCTGGACATGCTGGGGATCGACACCGAGGTGGTCCGCTCGGCCCGCGGTCCGCAGGCACCGCCACATCCGCGCCGGCCCCGGCGCGGCCGGCGCGCCGCCTGAGCCGGTCGGCGTCGCCCCGGGGTGCAGTGGTCCGGGCCGTGGCATGGCGGCGCCCGCGCCCGCCCCGACGGCGCGGTACTTTCGGGAACCGTGGGTAGCGCGACCGGACAGGGCGTCGTCGACGTCTGCGGCTGGCACATGGCGTACCGGTCCGCCGGCCGGCCGGGCGACCCGGCGATCGTCCTGCTGCACGGGCTGGCGTCGGACAGCGGGACCTGGGACCGTGCCGTCGCGCCGCTGGCCGAGCACGGCCTGCGGGTGCTCGCCGTCGACCTGCTGGGGCACGGCGAGTCCGACAAGCCCGCGGCGGCCGGCTACCTGCTCGACGACTTCGCCAAGCAGCTCGACGCGTTCTACGCCGCGGTCGGCATCGAGCACGCGACCGTCTGCGGTCACTCGCTCGGCGGCGCGATCGCCGTCCACTTCGGCTATCACTACCCGCACCGGGTGGAACGGCTCGTGCTGGTGTCGGCGGGGGGTCTGGGGCGCGAGGTCCATCCGGTGCTGCGCGCCGCGTCGGTGCCGGGTAGCGAACGGGTGCTGCGTTGGGCGCTGCGGCCGCGGATGCGGGCGCTGTACGCGGACCCGAGGCTGCACCGGGCGCTGCACCTGACGCCGGACAACCTGGTCAACCTGCGGCGGGCCGCCCGCGCTCTCGGCGACGAGGCGGGGCGGGAGGCGTTCTTCGCCGCTCTGCGCGGTGTCATCGAGCCCCGTGGCCAGCGCGGCTCGTTCCTGGAGATGCAGTACCTGGCGGCGCAGGTTCCGACGTTGCTGGTCTGGTCCGAGCGGGACGGGGTGATCCCGGTGCGGCACGCCCGCGCGACGCAGCGGCACCTGCCGGGCAGCCGGCTGCTGGTCTTCCCCGGCGGGGGGCACGAGCCGCACCGCCGGCACGCGGACGAGTTCGCCGACGCCGTCGCCGACTTCGTCCTCACCACCTGACTCGAAGTACACCTGTAGTACACGCGACGTGTACGATACGTGTATGGCGAAGGTGCGCACCAACATCGAGATCGAGGACGACGACGTCCGCGTCGTCATGGACCGCTACGGGGTGCACACCAAGACCGAGGCCGTCGCGCTCGCCCTTCGTCATCTGGCCAGCCAGCCGATGACCCGTGACGAGGCTCTTGCCCTGCGCGGGGCACGTTCCATCGGCGAGGTCCCGGCCGACCCAGCCCCGCGCGGCGCCGCGTGATCCTCGCCGACACCTCGGCGTGGATCGAGTACGACCGGGCGACCGGCAGCCGGGTCGATCGGCGGGTCACCGCGCTGATCCGGGACGACGGGCCGCTCGTCGTGACCGAGCCCGTGATCATGGAAGTCGTCGCCGGAGCGCGCAGCCAGGTGCAGGCCGACCAGTTGCGCCGGCTCATGCTGCGCGGCGGACTGCTGCCGTTCGACGCCCCGACCGACTTCGACGCCGCCGCGCTCATCTACCGGCGGTGCCGCCAGGCCGGGGTCACGCCGCGGGGCATGATCGACTGCATGATCGCCGCCGTCGCCCGGCGCCGCGGGGCGGCACTGCTGTCCCGGGACGCCGACCTGGCACGCGTCGCCGGCGTCATCGGCATCGAACTCGACCCCGCGTCCGCACGCGCATAACGAGGACCTGTCGAGCCGATCGCTGGTCGCGAGCGACAACCCCCGGGCCGATTCGTCGCTGCCGCCGACTACTGCCGTGGCTGCCACGTGGAGATCGACGTCGCCGCTGCGCGGCTCAGGGTCCCTGTCCGAGCCGTGGGTTAGCATCTACCGATACCGTTCAGAGAGGTGCCGCGATGGCCGGGGAGCCGCTGAGAGCGATCAGGGGTCCTGTCGCGCGCAGCGTGGTCATCGCAATAAGGACGCCTGGGCGTAGGTTGCGGTACCTGCTGCCCGGGTCGTCGTCGCGATCAGCCAGCGCGCGCTGATTTCCGCGCCGACGCGCGTCGTCCCGCACACCCGGTGCCGCCCGACGCGACGTTGAGCGTGGGCGAGGTTCTCGCCAAGCTCGGCGGCTGACGGACGCCGTAGCTTGGCGAGACTCAGGCTGCATCCGGACAGTTACGACGTCCTCGACCGGTGGTGGTTCTCCGACGACGCTTCGCCGGTTGATCGCGCCCTGGTATCGCATCTGCTGCTGGAGATCGAAGCGGGTGGGCTGCGTGGCAGCCGGTTCTACCGTGAAGCCAACCGGTGAACCGCTCCTGGACCAACGTGTTCCCTCGCGAAGGGCTTGTCGTCGTGGTTGAGGTGTCGCGCCGCCGCACGGTTGCCGGACAAGGAGGGCTGAGGCCCGGGAGCACAGGAGTAACGGCCGGTAGCGCACCGTGCGACGCAGGCACACGGCGGCCCTTATCCCCGCGGTCGGTTTAGACTGCAGCAGGACCCCTAACGGAGGTTGCGATGCCTGTGCTTGACCTGCCAGAGGGCGTCGGCGGTGTGCTCCCCAACCAGTACCTCGAGGCGGC
>SCQZ01000420.1 GCA_004299665.1 Jatrophihabitans sp. | reverse complement strand
CGAGGTGCTGGCAGCGCTCGCGACGGAGTTCGGGCTGCCGCTCGTGGCCACCACCGCGGCGCACTACGGCGGCCCGTCGCGGCGCCCGCTCGCCACCGCGATGGCGGCGGTGCGGGCGCGCTCGACCCTCGACGACATGGACGGCTGGCTACCGGCATGGGCCGGGCAGCACCTGCGCTCGGGCGAGGAGATGGCGGCACGGTTCGCGCCGTGGCCGTCGGCCGTGGCGAACGCGGCGCGACTCGGGCGCGAGATCGCCTTCTCGCTCAAGCTGATCGCGCCGTCGCTGCCGCCCTTCCCGTGCCCGGGCGGGCTGGACGAGATGGCCTACCTGCGGCAACTGACGTACGACGGGGCGCGGCTGCGCTTCGCCGGTACGGCGCACGAGAGGCGGGCGTACGACATGATCGAGCACGAACTGGCGATCATCGACGAACTCGGCTTCCCGGGTTACTTCCTCGTCGTGTGGGACCTGGTCCGGTTCTGCCGCGAGAGCGGGATCCTCTGCCAGGGAAGGGGATCCGCCGCGAACTCGGCGGTCTGTTACGCGTTGCGGGTGACCGCCGTCGACGCCGTCCGCCACGAGTTGATGTTCGAGCGGTTCCTCGCCCCCGAGCGCGGTGAGCCGCCGGACATCGACATCGACATCGAGTCCGGCCGCCGCGAGGAGGTCATCCAGTACGTCTACGCCAAGCACGGCCGCGAGCACGCGGCGCAGGTCGCGAACGTCATCACCTACCGCCCCAAGTCGGCGGTGCGCGACGTCGCCAAGGCACTGGGGTACTCCCTGGGCCAGCAGGACGCGTGGGCCTCCGAGGCGAGTTTGCGAGCCGAGCACGAGTTCGGGATCGGGTCCGATCAGGGCGTCCCCGAACAAGTCGTGCAGCTCGCCGCGGAACTGCAGAACAGCCCGCGGCACCTGGGTATCCACTCCGGCGGGATGGTGATGTGCGACCGCCCGGTGATCGAGGTGTGCCCGGTGGAGTGGGGCAGGATGGCCGGCCGCACCGTGCTCCAGTGGGACAAGGACGACTGCGCCGAGATCGGCCTGGTGAAGTTCGACCTGCTCGGCCTGGGCATGCTCTCGGCGATCCGCTACTGCTTCGAGCTGATCCGCGACCACCACGGCGTGACGTACGACCTGCACTCCATCCCCAAGGAGTCACCCTGCGTGTACGACATGCTCTGCGCGGCCGACTCGGTCGGGGTGTTCCAGGTGGAGTCCCGCGCGCAGATGGCCACGCTCCCCCGGCTGCGGCCGCGGAACTTCTACGACCTCGCCATCGAGATCGCGCTGATCCGCCCCGGCCCGATCCAGGGCGACTCCGTCCATCCGTACATCCGGCGGCGGCAGGGGCTGGAGCCGGTGACGTACGCGCACCCGCGGCTGGAGGGGCCGCTGCGGCGCACGCTGGGCATCCCGCTGTTCCAGGAGCAGCTGATGCAACTGGCGATCGCAGATG
>SCQZ01000419.1 GCA_004299665.1 Jatrophihabitans sp. | reverse complement strand
CCTGAGGCCGCCGTCTGGCACGCTGGCCGCACCATGCCCGCGTTCCTCGTCGCACTGTTCACCCGCCGTGCCTGGGCCGAACTGCTGTACGCGCTCGTCTCGCTCCCGGTGGGGATCGCCGGTTTCACGTTCACGGTCGTCACGCTGTCGGTGTCCGGCGGGCTGCTGGTCACCTTCGTGGGGCTGCCCCTGATCGCGTCGAGCGGGTTCGTCAGCAGGTGGGTCGGCGGGCAGTGGCGCGCGACGGCGAACGCTCTGCTCGGCTGGGGCGTGCCGGCCCCGGCGCCGTTCCGCGCCCGGCCGGGGTTCCTCGGGTGGCTGGGTTCCTGCCTCAAGGACGGCACGGCCTGGCGGGCCCGCGCGTACCTACTGCTCAAGCTGCCGCTGGGCATCGCGAGCTTCGTCGCGGCCGTCGCGTTCTACGCGTACGGCCTCGGTGGCATGACCTACTGGATCTGGCGGCCGTTCCTGCCCTGCAACACCGATGCCGCCGGCCGCTGCCACCGTGCCGCACAACTGTGGAACGGCGAGTTCATCGACACGCCGGGGCGCATCGCGCTCGTCGCGGCGCTCGGCCTGCTGTTCACCCTGGCCGCGCCGTGGGTGGTGCGCGGCGTGCTGCAGGCCGACCGGGCCCTGGTGCACGCGCTGCTGGGGCCGACCTGGACCTCGGCCCGGGTAGCGGAACTCGAGCAGAGCCGGGCCGCCGCCGTGGACGACTCCGCCGCCACACTGCGCCGCATCGAACGGGACCTGCACGACGGCACCCAGGCCCGGCTCGTGGCGCTGGCGATGAACGTCGGGCTGGCGAAGGAGAAGCTGACCGAGGGGGCGGACCCGGCGGAGGCGGCCGCCCTGCTGGACAGCGCGCACGCCACCGCGAAGCAGGCCATCGCCGAGGTCCGCGACCTGGCCCGCGGGATCCATCCACCGGTCCTGGACGCCGGCCTGGACGCGGCGCTGGCGACGCTGGTCGCCCACAGCGCGGTACCCGTGAGCGTGCACACCGACCTGCCGGTCCGGCCCGACCCGGCCGTCGAGACGATCGCCTACTTCTGTGCCGCCGAACTGATCACCAACGTCGCCAAGCACAGCGGGGCGACTGGCGCGGTCCTGGACGTCACCGGCAACGCGACCCGCCTGGCGCTGCGGGTCAGCGACAACGGGTCGGGGGGCGCCCGGATCGGCGCCGGCAGCGGGCTGGCCGGCCTCGCCGAGCGGGTGCGCGCCGTCGACGGTTCGCTGAGCGTCGACAGCCCGGCCGGCGGCCCCACCTCGGTGTGCGTCACGCTGCCGGTGCACCACGGCGAGCGCCGATGAGGGTGGTCATCGCCGAGGACAGCGCGATCCTGCGGCAGGGCCTGGCGCACCTGCTGACCGATCGCGGCCACGAGGTCGCGGCGCAGGTGGGCGACGGCGAAGCGCTGCGGGCCGCCGTCGCCGCCGACCCGCCCGATGTCTGCGTCGTGGACATCAGGATGCCGCCGTCCTTCACCGACGAAGGCCTGCGCGCCGCGATCGCGTTGCGGCGCTCGCACCCGGACGTCGGCGTGCTGGTGTTCTCGCAGTACGTCGAGACCCGCTACGCGGCCGAACTGCTGGCCGGGTCTGCCAAGGGGGTGGGCTACCTGCTCAAGGACCGGGTCGCCGACGTGCGGGAGTTCGTCGCGGCGCTCACCCGGGTCGCGGGCGGCGGGACCGCGCTGGACCCCGAGGTCGTGGCGCAACTGCTCGGTGCGCGACGCGGGCGCGACGCCCTCGACGCGCTGACCCCGCGTGAGCGCGAGGTGCTCGACGCGATGGCCGAGGGCCTGTCCAACAGCGGGATCGCCGCGCGCCTGGTCGTCACGGAGCGAGCCGTCGAGAAGCACGTGGCGAACGTCTTCGTCAAGCTCGGCCTGTCACCGTCGGACACCGACAACCGCCGCGTGCTCGCGGTACTGCGTTACCTGCAGGGCTGAGCCGGCCGCCCGCCGGCGTCGCTCAGACGCCCACGGCGCTCGGGTGGTAGCTCTTGACCTTGTGCAACGTGTTGCGGTCGGTGTGGTGCATCTCGGCCCCGGTCGCGGCGAGCCGCAGCACCAGGTCGGAGGTGTAGCTGAAGCTTCCGTCGTCACCGAAGCTGAAGACGCTCTTGAAGCCCTTCAGCTCCGCGCGCTCGAGCAGGTACTTGTTCTGCAGGATCCCGTAGCACGGCTCGCCCGGGTCGGCGTCGAAGCGCACCTCCCGGTCATGCGGCCCCGCGTCGCTGCCGGCCAGGATCGCGATCCCGCGACCGAACACCACCGACCGCATGACCTGACCGTTGGCCTTGTCCCACAACAGATAGCCCACCTCGTCGTGGAACGGGTCCATGGCTTCCTCGCCGTGGCGCCAGGCGGTCATCTTGTAGTTCAGGCCCCATAGGACCTGTTTGCCGTTCTCCTGGATCGGGATCGGCCGGAACCAGGCGTGCTCGAAATACCCGGTCTCACCCGTCACGTCGTCCTGGTTGTGGTACGACAGGTCGACTCCGACGTTGCCTTCCCACTCACCGACCAGCGGCGTCAGCGGGCCCAACTTCTGCGGTCCTTGCACCGTCTCCATGGCGGTTCACACCCTTTCCCGGATCGGCCGGCGGCCTACTCTTGAACCATACAAGAGAAGCCCGGCGGTGCCGCCGGGTGGTCGGCGGACGGTGGTCAGCGCACCTGACCGTCGCCGGTGACGACCCACTTGGTCGAGGTGAGTTCGGCCAGCCCCATCGGGCCGCGGGCGTGCAACTTCTGGGTGGAGATCCCGATCTCCGCGCCGAAGCCGAACTCGCCGCCGTCGGTGAAGCGGGTCGAGGCGTTGACCATGACGGCCGCGGAGTCGACGGCGGCGACGAAGCGCTGCGCGGCCTGCAGGTCACGGGTGACGATCGCCTCGGTGTGCCCGGACGACCAGCGGCGGATGTGGGCCAGCGCGGCGTCCAGGTCGTCCACCACGGCGGCGGCCATGTCCAGCGACAGGTACTCGGCCGCCCAGTCGTCGTCCGTCGCGGGCACGGCCCCCTCCGCGATGAACGCCGCGTCGCCGTGCACGGTGACCCCCGCGGCGGCCAGCGCCTTGGCGATCCGCGCGACGAACGCGTCCGCGACGGCACGGTGCACCAGCAACGTCTCGGCGGCGTTGCAGACGCTCGGACGGGACGTCTTGGCGTTGAGGACGATCCGCTCGGCGACGTCGAGGTCGGCGGCGGCGTCGACGTACACGTGCACGTTCCCGACCCCGGTCTCGATCACCGGGACCGTCGCGTTCTCCACCACGTACCCGATCAGCCCGGCACCGCCGCGCGGGATGATCAGGTCCACCAGGCCGCGGGCCCGCAGCAGGTGCCCGACGCTCGCCCGGTCGGTGCCCGGGACCAGTTGCACCGCGTCGCGGGGCAGGCCGGCGGAGGCGGCGGCACCGGCCAGGACGTCCACGAGGGCCCGGTTGGAGTGGTAGGCCGTCCCCGAGCCCCGCAGCAGCGCCGCGTTGCCGCTCTTGAGCGCGAGCCCCGCGGCGTCGACGGTGACGTTCGGGCGTGCCTCGTAGATCATGGCGACGACGCCGAACGGGACGCGGATCTGGCGGATCTGCAGGCCGTTCGGCTGCGTGTAGCCCCGCAGCACCTCCCCCACCGGGTCGGGCAGCGCGGCGACGTCGCGCAGTCCCTGCGCCATCGCCGCGACCCGGTCCGGGTCCAGCGCGAGACGGTCCAGCAGAGCGTCGGACAGCCCCGCCGCCCGGCCCGCGGCGAGGTCGCGCGCGTTCGCGGCGAGCACTTCGTCGGTGGCGCCGACCAACGTCTCGGCCATCGCGTGCAGCGCCGCGTCCTTGCGGGCCCGCGACTGCAGCGCGAGGTCCGCGGCGGCCTCGCGCGCGCGGGCGGCGACCGCCCGGACGTCCGCCTCGGAGGCGCTGTGTTCGCTCACGAGCCGAGCGTACTTGCCGTGCGGACCCCGACCGGGCGACCAGTTGCAGCCCGGCGCCGCGCCGTTACAACACCACGAGGTCGTCGCGGTGCACGATCTCGCGCCGGAACTCGGCCGGCAGGTCGGCGGTCTTGTGCCCGAGCAGGTTGGGCAGGTCCGCGGCGTCGTACCCGACCAGCCCGCGGGCCACGGGGATTCCGTCCGGCCCGACCAGGTCGACCGGCTCGCCGCTGTAGAACTCGCCGGACACCGCGGTGACGCCGGCGGGCAGCAGCGACATGCGCCGCTGCACGACGGCCGCTACCGCGCCCGCGTCCAGGACCAGCCGGCCGCGCGGCGTCGTGGCGTGCCGCAGCCAGAACAGGCGCGACGCGGACCGGTCGCCCGCAGGGTGGAAGTAGGTGCCCGCCTGCCCCGCCAGCGCGGCGTCGATCCGCCCGGCACTCGCGAGGACCACCGGGATCCCCTCACTGGTCGCCATCGCGGCGGCATCGACCTTGGTCACCATCCCGCCGGAGCCGACGTGGCTGCCGCGGCCGGTGACGTCGATCCCTGCCAACTCCGCCATCGAGCCGATCTCGGGGAGGAAGACCGATCCGTCGCGCCCGGGCCGGCCGGTGTACAGGCCGTCCACGTCGGTGAGCAGCACCAACGCGTCGGCCCGGACCAGGTGCGCCACCAGCGCCGCGAGCCGGTCGTTGTCCCCGAAGCGGATCTCGTGCGTGGCGACCGTGTCGTTCTCGTTGACGATCGGGATCACGTCCAGCGCGAGCAGCCGCTCCAGGGTGCGCGAGGCGTTGCGGTAGTGCCCGCGCCGGTGCAGGTCGTCGGCGGTGAGCAGCACCTGCCCGACCCGCAGGCCGTAGCGCGCGAAGGAGGCCCCGTACCGCTCGGCGAGCAGCAACTGCCCGACGCTCGCGGCCGCCTGCTGGGTGGCGAGGTCACGCGGGCGGGCCTTGAGCCGCAGCGGCCCGATGCCGGCGGCGATCGCCCCGGAGGACACGAGCACCACCTGGCGACCGGCCGCGTGCCGGCGCGCCAGCACGTCCACGACGGCATCGAGGCGCTCGACGTCCAGGCGGCCCCGGGACGTCAGCGAGGACGACCCGATCTTCACGACCGTGCGGGCGGCGGTGGCGACCTCGTCCCGGCTCACTCGGCACCGTCCGCGTCCTCGTCGTCGGCGCTGTCGTCGTCGGTGCCGTCGGCGGCGCTGTCGTCGTCGTTGTCGTCGTCGGCGCTGTCGTCGTCGGCGTGCGCGCGGCGTGCCCTTCTCGCCGCGAGCCGCTGGGAGGCACCGACCCGGGTCGACTCCTCGAGCCGCTCGTCCGCGCCCCGCACCGTCGGCGCGAACTCCGCCTCCGCCGGCTGGAAGTCGAAGGTGACCTCCCCGATCGTGACGGCGTCGCCCGCCAGCGCGCCCAGCCGCGCCAGTTCGGCCTCGACACCCAGGCGCGCCAGCCGGTCGGCGAGGTAGCCGACCGCCTCGTCGTTGTCGAAGTTCGTCTGGCGGATCCAGCGTTCGGGCTTCGCGCCGCGCACCACGAATCCTTCCGGGCCGGCCTCGATGGTGAAGCCGGCCTCGTCGACCGCAGCGGGCCGCAGCACGATGCGCGCGGGTTCGGCCTCGGGGCGCGAGGCGCGGTCGGCGGCGACCGCCTCGGCGAGGGCGAAGGTCAACTCGCGCAGCCCGAGGTGCGCGACGGCGGAGATCTCGAACACCCGCAGGCCCCGCGCCTCGAGTTCGGGGCGGACCAGGTCGGCCAGCTCGCGCGCCTCCGGGACGTCGATCTTGTTCAGCGCGACGAGGCGCGGCTTGGCGAGCAGTTCGCCGAACGTCCCGTCGTAGGCCGCGAGTTCGTTCTCGATCGCCTCCAGGTCGCTGACCGGGTCGCGTCCGGGTTCGAGGGTCGCGCAGTCCAGCACGTGCAACAGCACCGCGCACCGCTCCACGTGGCGCAGGAAGTCCAGCCCGAGGCCCCTGCCCTGCGCGGCGCCCGGGATGAGGCCGGGGACGTCGGCGACGGTGAAGGTCGTCTCCCCCGCGGCCACCACGCCGAGGTTCGGGACGAGCGTCGTGAACGGGTAGTCGGCGATCTTCGGCCGTGCGGCGGAGATCGCGGCGATCAGCGAGGACTTGCCGGCGCTCGGGTAGCCGACCAGTCCGACGTCGGCGACGCTCTTGAGCTCCAGCACGACGTCGCCGGACTCCCCCGGCTCGCCGAGCAGCGCGAACCCGGGCACCTTGCGCCGGGTCGAGGCCAGGGCGGCGTTGCCCAGCCCACCACGACCTCCCCGGGCGGCCACGAACCGCGTGCCGGTCCCGGTGAGGTCGGCCAGGACCGTGCCGTCGGCGGCGATCACCACGGTGCCATCCGGGACCCGCAGCTCCAGATCCGCGCCGTCGGCGCCGTTGCGGTGCGACCCGGCGCCCTGCTTGCCGTTGCCGGCCCGCTGGTGCGGGTGGTGGTGGAAGTCCAGCAGCGTGTGGACGTTCGGGTCCACCACGAGGACGACGTCCCCGCCGCGCCCGCCGTTGCCGCCGTCCGGCCCGCCGAGCGGCTTGAACTTCTCCCGGTGCACCGAGGCGACGCCGTGGCCGCCGTTACCGGCTGCCAGGTGCAGCACGACGCGGTCGATGAACCCGGCCATCGCGCTGCGTCACCTCCTCCTCGAGGTCTCGGGACGACGAAGGGCGGTCCCGGTGCGCCCGGGACCGCCCTGTCGCAGGGTGTGTGCCGACCTCAGGCCCGGGCGTCGGCGTCCGGGACGATGCTGACGGTCTTGCGACCGCGCGACCTGCCGAACTGCACGCTGCCCGCGGAAAGGGCGAACAGCGTGTCGTCGCCGCCGCGGCCGACGTTGATGCCCGGGTGGAACTTCGTGCCGCGCTGGCGGACCAGGATCTCGCCGGCCTTGACGCTCTGGCCGCCGTAGCGCTTGACGCCGAGGAACTGGGGGTTCGAGTCGCGGCCGTTGCGCGAGCTGGACGCGCCCTTCTTATGAGCCATTGCGTGCCATCCCTACTCGGCGCTGATGCCGGTCACGCGCACCTGGGTCAACTTCTGGCGGTGGCCCATGCGCTTGTGGTAGCCGGTCTTGTTCTTGAACTTGTGAATCTTGATCTTCGGGCCCTTGGTCTGGGTCACGACCTCCCCGGTGACGCTCGCCTTCGCGAGCGCGGCGGCGTCGGTGGTGACGGACGCGCCGTCGACGAGCAAGATCGCTGGCAGCGACACCGCACCGCCGGGTGCGACGTCGAGCTTCTCGACCGTGATGACATCGCCCTCGGCGACCCTGTACTGCTTGCCGCCGGTCTTGACGATGGCGTACATGATCGTGACACTCCTCGACACTCACTTGCCGGCCGGCCTTGACGGCGGCGCGCGCGAACAGAACCCGGTTGCGGGCCTTCGACCAGCTTACGGGACGCGCGCGAGTCCAGGCAAAACCGCCCGCCCCGCGCTCGGTGACCCGGTCGGTACCGGGTGCCTCAGTCGGTGCCGGGGGTCCCGGGTGGGCCGTCGGGGGAGGACGCCGGCGCCGGCGGTCCCGCGGGCCGGCTCGCGGCGCGGCGCCGGCGCGGGCGGGGCGCGACGGGCTCCGTAGCGGCCGGTTCCTGTCCGGTCGCGGACGCCTGCTCGGTGATCGACCCGCCGGCCCCCGAGGCGACGAGCACCTGCTCGTCCAGCTGGTCCCGCCCCGGCGCGGCGCCGTCGCCGTCGGGGGCGAACTCGGCCGACACGCCGGAGGGCTGCTCGTCCTCGTCGTCGTGCGCTGCCGCCTTGTGGATCGCGGCGATAGCGGCGATCCGGCGCTCGCGGGCCTCGGGAGCCTCCGCCGGCTCCGGCGCGGGCTCGGCCTTCTTCGCCCCGGCCCGCCTGCGCTTGCCCTTCGGGCGGTCGTCCTCGTCGTCGGCCTGCGCCTTCCCGGACTTGTCGACCGGCTCGCTGTGGACGATCACCCCGCGGCCCTTGCAGTGCTCGCACTGCTCGCTGAACGCCTCCAGCAGCCCTTCGCCGACCCGCTTGCGGGTCATCTGCACCAGCCCGAGCGAGGTCACCTCGGCGACCTGGTGCTTGGTGCGGTCCCGGCCCAGGCACTCGGTCAGGCGGCGCAGCACGAGGTCGCGGTTGGACTCGAGCACCATGTCGATGAAGTCGATGACGACGATGCCGCCGACGTCGCGCAGCCGCAGTTGGCGCACGATCTCCTCGGCGGCCTCCAGGTTGTTGCGGGTCACCGTCTCCTCGAGGTTCCCGCCGGCCCCGACGAACTTGCCGGTGTTGACGTCGATGACGGTCATCGCCTCGGTGCGGTCGATGACGAGCGAGCCGCCCGAGGGCAGCCAGACCTTGCGGTCCAGCGCCTTGGCCAGTTGCTCGTCCACGCGCAGTTGCGCGAACAGGTCGGCGGCCGCACTGTGCCGCGAGACCCGCTCGGCGAGGTCGGGCGCGACGGCGCCGATGTAGTCGCTGACCGTCGACCACGCGCCGCCGTCGCCCTGGACGATCAGCTGCTTGAAGTCCTCGTTGAAGACGTCGCGGACGACCCGGATAGCCAGGTCCGGCTCGCCGTGCACGAGCGTCGGCGCCGACTTGGTGTTCTTCGCCTTCGTCGAGATCGTCTCCCACTGGGCCTTGAGGCGCTCGACGTCGCGGGTGAGTTCCTCCTCGCTGGCCCCCTCGGCCGCCGTCCGGATGATCACGCCGGCGTCCTCGGGGACGATCTTCTTGAGGATGGTCTTGAGGCGGTGCCGCTCGGTGTCGGGCAGCTTGCGGCTGATGCCGGTCATGCCGCCTCCCGGCACGTACACCAGGAACCGGCCGGGCAGCGAGACCTGGCTGGTGAGCCGGGCGCCCTTGTGCCCGATCGGATCCTTGGTGACCTGCACCAGCACCGTGTCGCCGGAGTTGAGCGCGTTCTCGATGGCGCGGGCCTTGCCCTCCAGCCCCGCGGCGTCCCAGTTGACCTCGCCGGCGTAGAGGACGCCGTTGCGGCCCTTGCCGATGTCGACGAACGCCGCCTCCATCGAGGGAAGCACGTTCTGCACGCGGCCGAGATAGATGTTGCCGACGTAGGAGGTGTTGCTGGCGCGCGTCACGTAGTGCTCGACGAGGACACCGTCCTCCAGCACCGCGATCTGGGTGCGGCCGTCACGCTCGCGGACCGCCATCACGCGGTCGACGGCCTCGCGCCGGGCCAGGAACTCGGCCTCGGTGAGGATCGGCGGGCGCCGGCGGTTGCTCTCGCGGCCGTCGCGGCGCCGCTGGCGCTTCGCCTCCAGCCGCGTCGAGCCCTTCACGCCACGGACCCCGTCGCCGCCGTCGTTCGCCGCGGCCTTCTTGGCCTCGCGCACGTGGACGACGGTGTTGGGCGGGTCGTCGTGCGAATCGCCGTCGCCGCCCTCACCCCCACCGGCGCGCCGCCGGCGCCGCCGCCGACGGGTGCCGCCGCCCGCGGACTCGCCGTCCTCGCCGGTGTCCTCGGCGTTGTCCTCCCCGGTGGCGCCCTCGGCAGTGCTCGCGGCGGTCTGCGTGCCGGTGTCGCCGGCGGCCTCCGCCTCGCCCTCCTCGTCCGCGTCGTCGCGCTCGCCCTCTCCGGCCCCCCTGCCGCCGCGCCCCCGGCGCCCGCGGCGACGACGCCGCCGCGCGCCGCTGGCCTGCTCGACCGCGGCCTCGCGCACGTCGTCGGCCTCGGCGACGACCTCGGCCCCGGAGTCGTCGCCCTGCTCGATGTCGGCCGCGACGCTCAGGTCCGCCCCTGCCGCGGTGGGCCGGTCGGCAGTTGCCTGTGCCCCGGCGGCCTTGCGGGCGCGCTTGCGCGGCGCGGCGACCGGGTCCGGAGCCTGGAACAGGACCCCGGGTGCGGCCAGTCGCGGCTCGTCGCCGGCGGTCGCGGTCGCGGCCTCGGCGTCCGGCGCGGGCGCCGCGTCGGCGCTCGCCTTCTTGGCGGGTCGCTTGCGGGGCGCCTTCTTGGCCGGCGCAGCCGCGGTGGCTTCGGTGGCTTCGGTGGCTTCCGTGGCTTCCGTGGCGCCGGGGCCGTCCCCGGCGGGTACGCCGGGGCCGGGGCCGTCCGCGCCGGGTACGGCCGCCGGCGGCGCCGCCTTCTTGGCCGCGCGCTTGCGGGGAGCCTTGGCCGCCGGTGCGGCGGCTACCTCCCCCGCCGCAGCAGGGGGCCCCGCCGCGGCTAGGTCTCGGGCGCCGCTGCCGTTGGCATCGTTGATGTCGTCGGTGCTGTGTGTGTTGTCGGGATCGAGCATCTGCCCGGTTCACTCCGTTCTGTGGCCTCCGGGCGCGGGCCCGTGCGGGCCTGCGACCGCGCGAAGGCGGTGGTGGGCGCCACCCGGGGGTGACGCGAAGTCTGCTGCGGTGCCGGCGACGTCACGGAAACGCAGCCGCACCAGGTTCGGCGGTGCGATCGGCGGCCAGCGGGTCACCGACCTCACCTGCGTCGCCGAGCGGTCCCTGCGCCACGCGCACCGCCAGGGGCGGCACGGCGGGGGCGAGACCGGCGACGGAGCGCAGTGCGGCAAGAACGTCGTCGGGCCGGACGGCGGGGGTCACCTGCCGCACGACCAGGTCCAGTATCGCATGCCCGCCCGCGGGGTCGTCGGCAACGGCGCGCGAGGCGGCCAGCCGCACGATCGCGGCCCTGGCATCGAGGTGCCGCCGACCCTCCTTCGTCAACCGCTCGACCAGCACCTCGGACCGTGCCAGCAGGGCCGCGACGGCCGCCGCAGCGGCCTCGACCGGGACGCCGGGCAGGTCGATGTGCCAGCGGGACGCGGCGATCCGCTCGGCCAGCGAGCCCGGTCCGGCCTCGACCGCCTCCAACACGTCCAGGCCGTCGGGCAGCGCCGCGTCCAGCACCGTCCGCAACCGTTCGACGTCGACCCGCTCGGCGAGCGCGATCTCCAGGTACTCGGCCTCGCTGGCCACGCCGGTCGGCGACGCGCCGACGTAGCTGACCCTGGGGTGCGGGGTGAACCCGGCCGAGTACGCCATCGGCACGCCCGCGCGCCGTAGCGCCCGCTCGAAGGCGCGGGCGAAGTCGCGGTGGCTGGTGAAGCGCAGTCGCCCGCGCTTGGCGTACCGCAGGCGCACCCGCTGGACCACCGGTGCCGGCGGTGGTCCGTCGGGGGTTCGCGGTGCCATGCGGCAAGCCTGTCACGCGCGGCCCGCGGGGTCGCGCACCTCTTCCCGCCAGATGCGCGCGGTTCGGCGACCTCGAAACCGGCCGTATCTGGCGGGAAGCCGACAGCAGGGGGTCAGGGCCGGGTGGCGAGCGGCAGCAGCGGGGTCAGGGCCGGGCGGCGGGCGGCAGCAGGGGGGTCAGGGCCGGGTGGCAAGCGGCAGCAGCGACCGGCCGGGCGGCGGCGCGGGTGCGAGCGACCCGCCGGTCGGGCCCATCTGGATGTCGGTCCCGAGGTTGGAGCAGACGCCGCAGTCGAAGCAGGGCGTCCAGCGGCAGTCGTCCTGCTCGAACTCGCCGAGCGCGTCCTGCCAGTCGTCCCACAGCCACTGCTTGTCCAGGCCGGAGTCGAGGTGGTCCCAGGGCAGCACCTCGTCGGCGTCACGCTCGCGCGTGGTGAACCAGGCGAGATCGACCTGCTGGTCGGCGAACACCTCGGCGGCGCACCGCGTCCACCGCTCGTAGCAGAAGTGCTCGCGCCAGCCGTCGAAGCGGCCGCCGTCGCGCCACACGGCCTCGATCACCGCGCCGACCCGCCGGTCCCCGCGCGAGAGCAGCCCCTCGATCAGCGACGGCTCGCCGTCGTGGTAGCGCATGCCGACGTTGCGTCCCAGGGAGCGGTCGGCGTTGATGGCCTCCCGCAGCATGCGCAGCCGGTCGTCGACGGTCTGCGGGTCGCTCTGCGCGGCCCACTGGAACGGGGTGTGCGGCTTGGGGACGAACGCGCCGATCGACACGGTGCAGCGGATGTCGCGCGATCCGCTCGCCTCCCGCCCGGCGCGGATGACGTCGTGCGCCATCGCGGCGATCTCCAGGACGTCCTCATCGGTCTCGGTGGGCAGGCCGCACATGAAGTAGAGCTTTACCTGGCGCCAGCCGTGCGCGTACGCGGTGGAGACCGTCCGGATCAGGTCCTGTTTGCTGACCATCTTGTTGATCACCCGCCGGAGCCGCTCGCTGCCGCCCTCCGGGGCGAAGGTCAGCCCGGAGCGACGGCCGTTGCGGGACAGCTCGTTGGCCAGGTCGATGTTGAACGCGTCCACCCGGGTCGACGGCAGCGACAACGAGACCCGCGCGTCCTCGTACCGGTCGGCCAGTTGCCGGGTGATCTCGCCGATCTCGGAGTGGTCCGCACTGGACAGCGACAGCAGCCCGACCTCCTCGAAGCCGGTGGCGCACAGCCCCTGCGCCACCATCTCGCCGATACCGGCGATGCTGCGCTCACGCACCGGCCGCGTGATCATCCCCGCCTGGCAGAACCGGCAGCCGCGGGTGCAGCCGCGGAAGATCTCCACGCTCATCCGCTCGTGCACCGACTCGGCGAGGGGGACGAGCGGCGTCTTCGGGTACGGCCACTCGTCCAGGTTCATGACCGTGTGCTTGGCGACGCGCGCCGGGACCGCCTCGCGGTTCGGCGAGACGGCGGCGATCTGGCCGTCGTCGCGGTAGCGGACGTCGTAGAAGCGCGGGACGTACACCCCCGCGGAGGTGGCCAGGCGCAGCAGCGTCTCCTCCCGGCTCGCGCCGTCCTGCTTGGCCTGCCTGACGACGTCGGTGATCGCACCGACCACCTGCTCGCCGTCCCCGAGCACGACGGCGTCGACGAAGTCGGCGATCGGCTCGGGGTTGAAGGAGCAGTGGCCCCCGGCCACCACGATCGGGTGCGACCCGTCGCGGTCCGAGGCGTGCAACGGGATGGCGGCGAGGTCGAGTGCGGTGAGCAGGTTGGTGTAGCCGAGCTCGGTCGGGAAGCTCACACCGAGCAGGTCGAACGCCCCGACCGGCCGGTGGGCGTCGACCGTGAACTGGCTGATGCCGTGCTCGCGCAACAGCCTCTCCAGGTCCGGCCAGACGGCGTAGGTGCGCTCGGCCAGCGCGTCGTCCCGCTCGTTGATCACCTCGTAGAGGATCTGGGTGCCCTGGTTGGGCAGGCCGACCTCGTACGCGTCCGGGTACATCAGTGCCCAGTGCACCGCGACCGCGTCCCAGTCCTTGACGCGCGCGTTCAGCTCGCCCCCGACGTACTGGATCGGCTTGCTCACGCGCGGCAGCAGCGGTTCGAGCAGCGGGAACAGGTTGGCGACCGGCACCGCCCCAGAGTACGTGCGCCCGCGCACCAGGACCGGCCACCGCGGCCAGCGCCCGGCGGGCGGGCTGGCACGATCGCGGTCGTGCGCCCCGTCCCACCGCAACTGTTGCTGCTCGGCAGCATCAGTTCGGTCCAGTTCGGGGCGGCGTTCGCGACCCAGCTGTTCTCGCGGACGGGCCCCGGCGGCGTGGTGTTCCTGCGGCTGGGGCTCTCGGCCGTCATCCTGCTGGCGGTCGCCCGTCCCCGGTGGCGCGGCCGTTCCCGCGCGGACCTGCGAGCCGTGATCGCCTTCGGATTCGTGCTGGGCGGGATGAACTGGAGCTTCTACGAGGCACTGGACCGGCTCCCGCTGGGGGTCGCGGTGACGATCGAGCTGCTCGGACCGCTGACCGTAGCCGTCGCCGGCTCGCGGCGCCCCCTGGACCTGCTGTGGGTGGCGCTCGCGGCGGGCGGAGTGGTGCTGCTCGCGCTGCGGGGCGACGTCCACGGCGTGACCGCGCTGGGGCTGGTCTTCGTCCTGATCGCGGCCACCTGCTGGGGGCTGTACATCCTGCTGTCCAAGCGGGTCGGGGCGGCCTTCGCCCAGCTGGACGGCCTGGCCCTGGCCCTCGGCGTCGGGACGGTGCTGGTGCTGCCGGCGGGGGTGATCGACGGCGGCTCCGCCCTGGGCACGCCGGTCGTGCTCGGTGGCGGGCTGCTGGTCGCACTGCTGTCGTCGCTGATCCCGTACTCGCTGGAGATCGTCGCGCTGCGCCGGCTCGCGCCGTCGGTCTTCGGGCTGCTGATGAGCGTCGAGCCGGCCGCGGCCGCGATCGCCGGCGTGGTGGTGCTGGGTCAGCCGGTGACGGTCGTCCTGGTCGTGGCCATGGTCCTGGTGATCACGGCGAGCGTCGGTACCACGATCACGTCCCGGCCGCGTTCGGTCCCCGCGTTGCTGGACTGACGCTCGCGCCGCATCGCGCGTTCAGGCGGAGGCGACCGACAGCCGGCGCACCGCCTGCAGCAGCCCGATCGCCAGCCCCTGCGCGAACATCGAGGACCCCCCGTACGAGACGAACGGCAGCGGCAGCCCGGTGACGGGCGTGAGCCCCAGGTTCATGCCGATGTTCTGGAACGCCTGCAGCGCGAACCAGCAGACGATGCCGACGGCCACGATGCGCCCCGCGCGGTTCGCCATGCGCGCGATCACCAGGCCGCGCCAGCACAGTACGGCGAACAGCGCGATGATCACCGTGCACCCGAGCAGCCCGAACTCCTCCCCCGCCACGGAGAAGACGAAGTCGGTCTGCTGTTCGGGGACGTAGCCGCCGTTGGTCTGCGGGCCGGCGAACAGCCCGGTACCGAACCAGCCGCCGTTCGCCAGGGCGATGTGGGCCTGGTTGATGTTGTAGGCCGCGCCGAGCGGGTCGTGGTTCGGGTGCAGGAAGGAGGTGAACCGGGCCAGTTGGTAGGGCGCGAGCAGGCCGGCCTTCACCGCGACCACGGACACCGCGGCCGTCAGCGCGATCAGGCCGACCGTCCACCGTGCCCTCACCCCGGCGCCTACCAGGACACCCAGGGCGGCCGCGCCCAGCACGATCGTGGAGCCGAGATCCGGCTCGAGCACCACCATCCCCATCGGAACGGCTATGACGACCAGGGCCAGCAGCACGTCGGAGCCGGCCGGCGCGCCGTCCTCGCCGCGGCGCGCCGCGCGTTCGGTGAACAGCACCGCGAGCCCGACGACCAGCCCCAGCTTGGCGAACTCCGAGGGCTGCACCTGGAACCCGGCGCCCAGCACGATCCAGGCGTGCGCCCCGTTGATCGTCGACCCGACGGCGAAGACGGCGAGCAGCCCGAGCAGGCTGGCGACGTACATCGCCGGGCCCAGCAACCGCAGCAGCCGCGCGTTCACGCGTGACGCGGCCACCATGAGCACCCCGGCGACCGTCAGGTTGAACAGGTGCCGGTACAGGTACGCCTGCGGGTCGGCGCCGGCCCGCAACTGGATGCCGCGGGTGGCGGCCCATACCAGCACGGCCCCGATCAGCCCCAGAGCCAGGGCGGACCACACCAGCGGCAGGTCGTAGCCGCGGGTGCGGCGCCGCAGCGGCAGGGACAGCGACGCGGTCTCGACCGGCGCCCGCGGGTCCCGGGCGGCCGGCGGCCGCGTCAGCACGGTGCTCACCGGGACACCGCGACCTGCGGCCGCACGTCGGGCAGCTTGGTCGGCGGCGCGATCCCCGGCAGCACCGGGGCGCCGGCGACGCCCATGATCGCGTCCCAGATCCGCTTGAGCATCGGGCCCGCGGCGGTCGCGCCGGTCCCGGCCTGGGTGATCATGCCGACCATGACGAACTTCGCCCGGACGTTGCCCGAGCCGTCGTGATAGATCGGCCCCCAGGTCGCCAGCCACGAGGTGTCCAGTTTGCCCACCACCTCGGCGGTGCCGGTCTTGCCGCCGATCTGGCTCTGGTACGGCGAGCCGATGTACGCGAAGGCGCCGGAGACGGCCCAGCCCCGGCCGAAGTTCAGCGAGTTCGCGATGAAGTTCAGGTCTGCCTGCGGCACCGGCAGCGTCCGGCGCACGACCGGGTCGATCGTCCGGACGACCCTGCCCGCCCCGTCGACGACGGCCCAGCCCAGCCGCGGCTCGAGGATGCGCCCGCCGTTGACCATCGCCGAGTAGGCGATCGCCAACTGGAGCGGGGACATCGTCGTCTCGCCCTGGCCGATCGCCATGTCGGCGTTGTCGCCGGCGTGGTAGCGCCAGCCGTCCGTGCAGTTCTGCGACGCGAGCAGCGTCAGGTAGGCCCGCTGGCCCGGGTCCGCGACGTCGGGGTACCCGCTCTTGGCCTGCGCGCAGTACTGGGACTTCATCGCGTCCCAGCGGGCCTGGCGGATCTCGCGGTCGGCGTACGAACCGCTCGCCTGCTCGCCGGCCGGGACGTCCAGCCCGGGCGCGGTCCCGACGCCGAACAGCGACGCCGTCTGCTGCAACCACTCGTCGGGCTTCTGGCCGGCCGCGATGCGCCGCTGGTCGGCGTAGTACTCGTTCGCGGCAGGTACGTAGAAGAACGTGTCGCACGAGTAGCCCAGCGCGTTCTCCAGGTTGATGTTGCCCAGCACCTCGGAGTCGTAGTTCGTCTTGACCCGGCCGTCGATGCTCACCGATCCCGGGCAGGGGTACCGGCTTGTCGTGTTGATCTCGTTGTGCATCAGCAGCGACGAGGAGGTGATGAGCTTGAAGGTGGAGCCGGGCGCGTACTGGCCGGCGATCGCACGTGACAGCAGCGGGTCGTCGGCCGTGGGTGCCGTCAGCTTGGCGTAGTCGGCGTTCGAGATGCCGCCGACGAACAGGCTCGGGTCGTAGGTCGGGTAACTGGCGATGACCAGGATGCGCCCGCTCTGCGGATCCATGATCACGACGGCACCGCTGGTCGCGGGCTTGCCCGCCTTGCGCTTGGCCGCGATCTCCTGCGCCAGCGACTGCTCGGCGATCTGTTGCAGCGGCAGGTCGATGCTCGTCACGAGCGTGTCGCCCTGCACCGGCGCGACGGTGTACCCCGGGCCGGTCGCGTAGCCCTGCGGGCTCAGCGGCAGCACCTGTGCGCCGTCGGTGCCGCGCAGGACGCTGTCGTAGTAGGCCTCCAGCCCGGTGCGGCCGATCTGGTCGGCGTCGGCGAGTGCCGGATCCGCCTTCAGGTCCGCGGCGTTCACCTGCCCGGTGTAGCCCAGGACGTGGGCGGCCAGCGTGCCGTACGGGTACTCCGGCAGCGTCACGGTTCGCAGGGCCACGGCGGGGAAGTCCTCGCGATGCTCGGCGATCGCAAGCACGGCCTGCGTCGAGGCCTGGGTCGCCACCGGGACCGGCGCGTAGGGCTCACCGGTCCAGCACGGTGCCGCCACCTTCGGCGAGCAGGGCGTGATCTCGCGCGCGAGTTGCGCGGGCGTCGTGCCGAGCAGGGGCGCGAGCCGGTCGAGCACTGCGGTGCCGTGGTCGGGCTGGGCCAGTAACTGCTCGCGGTCGATCGTGATCTGCTGTGCCGAGGTGTTCTGGACGAGCGGGCGACCGGAGGCGTCGACGATGAGCCCGCGCGGCGCCGGCAGCACGATGCGCCCGTCGTGCGTGAGGCCCGCGGTCTGCACCGGCTTGTGCGGATCGAGCACCTGCACCCAGAGCGCGCGCACGAGCAGGGTCGCGAACAGTGACGCGACGAGGGTGAACACGATCGGCAGCCGCGGTGGCCCGGGGCGGAGCCGGCGCCGGTCAGGCATGAGCAGGCTCCCGGTCGCGGTCGACGTCCAGGTCGCGGGGCACCGGGACCGGTGCCCGCAGCGCCTCGGAGCGCAGGAAGGCGCGCACCAGCGGGACCAGGACCAGGGCGAGCGCGCCGTCCCCCACGGCGACCGGGACCCATCCGGTCGCCGCGCTCCAGGCCTCGGCGCCGCCCGCACCGACCAGCGCGAGCAGCAGGGTCGCGGCGGAGGCGGATGCGCTGCACACCACGGCGACGAGCACGACCTGCCGTCGCAGCGGCGGCCGCGCCGGCCCCACCCCGCGCGCCAGCCCGCACACCAGGCCGACCCCCATCCAGCACAGGGCCAGCACGCCGGCGGGGTGCGTGCTGCCGAGGTCGGCCGTCAACCCCGCCGCGAAGCCGACCGATATCCCCGTGCCCGGGCCGTCCACGAGCGCGATCGCGGCCACCAGGACGGCGGGCAGGCTCACGGCCAGCGGGGCCACGACCGGCGCGACGAGGGTCGCCTGCAGCAGCAGCGCCGTCAGGACGGCAGCGACCGTGGCCACCACCCGGGTCCGCGTCATCGCGACCCCGCCAGCGGGGTGGGTGACAGGGCTGCACGCGGTTGGTCGTACCCGCCGGCCAGGATGACCCCGACCAGGTCGAGTCGGGTCGGGGCCGCGGCCGGCGTGACGGTCGCGCTGATGATGCCGTCCGCCCCGGTCCGCACCGCGCTCACCGTCCCGATCGTCAGGCCGGGCACGAAGGTGGTCGCGCCCGCCGGCCCCGTCGTCACGGCATCGCCCGCCCTCACGGCGGCCTTCGGGTCGAGCGGCACGTAGGTGAAGCCGTCGGTACCGGCGCCGGTGACGGTCCCGATGTCGCCGGTGCGGACGTCCCGTGCACCGACACCGCTGCCGGGATCGGCGGCCAGCAGCACCGTGCAGGTGGCGCCGTCGACGTGCAGCACCCGGCCGACGAGCGCCGCGCCGTCGGTGACCGTCTGGCCGTCCCGGATCCCCGACTGCGTCCCGGCGTCCAGCGTGACCGTCCACTCGAAGCCCTGGCCGGGCCCGAAGGCGATCACGCGCGCGGGCACGATGCGATAGCCGCCGGAGTCCGCCGCCAACTGCAGCGTCCGCAGCCGCGCCTGGGCCGTGGCGTCCGCCTGACGGCCGGCGAGGTCGTGCTGCAGGTGCTCCACCTGGGAGCGCAACCGGGCGATGGTTGCGCTGTTCGTGCCCGCCGTGGGGATGCCGGCGACGAACGAGCGCACCGGCCCGACGACGGCGTCGGTGCCCCGGTACAGGGCGCCCAGCATGCCGCGCACGCCGCCGTGCGCCGACCGCAGGCCGGAGCCGCCGAGGTCGAAGGTCGCGAGCAGCAACGCGACGACCGCCAGCACCACCGCGGCCGTCCGCTGCCTCCGGGTCAGCCGCCGCACGGCTACCGCCGGGGAGCGCCGTCGACGACGACCTGCTGCAGTTGGTCGAAGTGCTCGACGACCGTCGCGGCGCCGAGCACGACCGAGTCCAGCGGGCGCTCGGCGACCAGGACGGGGATACCGATCTCGTGCTGCAGCCGCGCGTCCAGGCCGCGCAGCAGCGCCCCCCCGCCGGTGAGGACGATGCCCCGGGTGACCAGGTCACCTGCCAGCTCCGGCGGGCAGCGGTCCAGGGTCTGGCGGACGGCGGTCACGATCCGTGCCAGCGGGACGTCCATCGCCTTGCGCAACTCGTCACCGGAGATCGTGACGTTGCGCGGCAGCCCGGTGGCGACGTCGCGGCCCCGGATCTCGGCGTTCTTCGGGCCGTTGACCGGGAAGGCCGAGCCGACCGAGATCTTGAGCTCCTCGGCGGTCCGCTCCCCCACGAGCAGCGCGAACTCGCCGCGGATGTGCTCGACGATCGCCTGGTCGAGGGCGTTCCCGGCAACCCGCAGGCTGGTCGCGGCGACCATGCCGCCGAGGGCGAGGATCGCGACCTCGGTGGTCCCGCCGCCGATGTCGACGATCATCGAACCCTGCGGCTGGTTCACCGGCAGGCCCGCACCGATCGCCGCCGCCATCGGCTCGGTGATGATGTGCACCCGCCGCGCGCCGGCGGCGTACGCCGTCTCGCTGACGGCCCGCTGCTCGACGCCGGTGATGCCGCTGGGCACGCACACGACGACCCGCGGCCCGGTGAACGCGCCGCGGCGGCGCAGCACCTTGCGCACGAAGTAGCGCAGCATCTCGGCGGTGATCTCGAAGTCGGCGATCACCCCGTCCTGCAGCGGCCGGACCGCGACGATGTGCCCGGGGGTACGCCCGATCATCCGCTTGGCCTCGGCGCCGACGGCCACCACCGACCGGGTGCCCGTGTCGACCGCGACGACCGACGGCTCGTCCAGCAGGATGCCGCGCCCGCGGGCGTACACGAGCGTGTTGGCGGTGCCGAGGTCGATGCCGAGGTCGTTGCCGAGCAGGTCGCCGCCACGCTGGGACAGCGACGACAGGCGCGCCAGCGGGGCGAACGTCACGGCAGG
>SCQZ01000418.1 GCA_004299665.1 Jatrophihabitans sp. | reverse complement strand
CTCCGCGACCAACACCTGCACGCTCTGGTGCGGCGCGGTGGGCAGGTTCTTGCCGACGTAGTCGGCGCGGATCGGCAGTTCCCGGTGGCCGCGGTCGACCAGGACAGCCAGGCGCACGGCGCGCGGCCGGCCCAGTTCGGTGAGCGCGTCCAGTGCCGCCCGGGCCGAGCGGCCGGAGAAGAGCACGTCGTCGACGAGGATGACGGTGCGGCCGGTGACGCCGCCGTCGGGCTCGACGGTGGCGCCGATGGGGCGCACGCCGCGCAGCCGCAGGTCGTCGCGGTGCAGCGTGATGTCCAGCGAGCCGACCGGGATCCGGGCGCCGGCGAAGCGCTCGATGCGCTCACCGAGGCGGTGGGCCAGGGGGACGCCGCGGGTGGGGATGCCCAGCAGCACCGCGTCGAAGGCGTACTTCGCCGCGTTCTCGATGATCTGATGCGCCATCCGGTCGAGCACCCGCCCGACATCCGCGTCGGACAGGACGCTCCTCGCGGGACCCGGATCGGGCGCCGCCGTCTCGGGAGCGCGCGCAGCACCGGTCATGCCGACCTCCTTGTCCGCCTCACTGGACGGGCCGTTAAAGGATGTCTGTCGCAGGCGAGGTTACCAGCCGGCGCCGAGTACGCCGAACGCACGCGCCGTCCGGCGGCGTGCCTCAGGTTCCGGTGGCCAGCAGTGCGTCGCGGTCGCGCAGGACCCGCGCCAGCACCCCGTTCACGAACTTCGGCGACTCGTCCGTGGACAGCGTCTTGACCAGTTCGACGGCCTCGTCGATCGCGACCGCCGGGGGCACGTCCTCGGTCCAGAGAAGCTCGTACACCCCGAGTCGCAGCACGGCCCGGTCGACGCCCGGCATGCGCGCGATCGTCCACCCCTCGGCGTACCCGGCCAGGATCGCGTCGATCCGGTCGCGGTGCGCGGCGATGCCCTGCACCACCGCGACCGTGTACGCGGACAGCGGCGGGTCGCCGATGGCCTGCCGGTCGGCCAGCGTGGCCAGGACGTCGCGACCCCGCGTGTCCGCCTCGAACAGGACGTCGACCGCCCGCTTGCGGGCCTTGCTGCGCGCGGACACTAGCCGTTGACGCGGCCGAGGTAGCGCCCGTCGCGGGTGTCCACCTTGACCTTCTCCCCCGTCGAGACAAACAGCGGCACCTGGATCTCCGCGCCGGTCTCGAGCGTGGCGGGCTTCGTGCCGCCGGTGGAGCGGTCGCCCTGCAGTCCGGGGTCGGTGTGCGAGATCACCAGTTCGACCGAGGTCGGCAGTTCCACGTACAGCGCCTGCCCCTCGTGGACGGCGACCACGACCTCGGTGTTGTCGAGCAGGTAGTTCGCGCCGTCACCGACCGTGCCCTCCGGGACGTGCATCTGGTCGTAGGTCTCGCCGTCCATGAAGACGAACTCGGACCCCTCGCGGTACAGGTAGGTCATGGCCCGCTTGTCGACCGTGGCCGTCTCGACCTTGGTGCCGGCGTTGAAGGTCCGGTCCAGGCTGCGCCCGCTGAGGACGTTCTTCAGCGTCGTCCGGACGAACGCGCCGCCCTTGCCGGGTTTGACATGCTGGAACTCGACGACGGTCCACAGCTGGCCGTCGAGGTTGAGGACCATGCCGTTCTTGAGGTCGTTGGTGGTGGCCACGACGGCGCAGTCTACCCGCGGGCCGGCGGCCCCTCAGGCCAGCAACCCGAGGGGCTCGTGCGCATACCCGATGACCTGCTGCGGGTCCGCGTCCAGCACCCGCTCGAGCAGCTCCGCGTACACGGTCCGGAAGTCGACCGTGTACTTCAGGTTGCCGTCGTCCAGGTCGTTCAGGCCGGGCTGCTCGCCGTAGAACCGGCCGCCGCGGACCGGAACCCCGGCCACGAGCACCGGCCCGGCCGACCCGTGGTCGGTGCCCTGCGAGGCGTTCGCCGCGACCCGCCTGCCGAACTCGGAGTACACGAGGACGACGACGCCCCGGCCGCGAGGATCGCCGGCCATGTCGGTGACGAACGACGAGAGCGCCGTGTCGAGGGTGCCGAGCTGGGTCTGCTGGGTGCCCTTCTCGTCGGCGTGGGTGTCGAAGCCGCCGAGGTCGACCGCATACACCCTGGTCGGCACGCCCGCCTTGACGCACCGCCCGACCGTGTCGAGCTGCCCGGCCAGGTCGTCGCCACCGACGCTGCCCGTCGCGGCGGGCCGGATCGAGGCGAAGGTTGCCGCCACCTCCCGCTCGGCCCGGTAGCACCCGGTCACCATGGCGTCCTGCGGCGTGTCGCCGCGGTCCTGCTGGGCGAGGGCGGTGAGCCCCGTCGCGAAGTCCTGCGGGAGCGGGCGGTTCCCGCCCGGATTCAGCGCGGCAGCGGTGCAGCGGCTCCCCACCGCCAGCGGCGGAAGCACCGAGCCGACGTTCACCGCCCGCACCGGGTCGTCGCCCGAGGCGTCCAGCCAGCGGCCGATCCAGCCGGTGCCCACCGGCTCGGCGGGCGAGGCGGTCTGCCAGATGTCCATGGAGCGGAAGTGGCTGTAGTCCGGGTTCGGGTAGCCGACGCCGTTCACGATCGCCAGCCGCCCCGACCGGAACTGCGCGGCCAGGCCGGTCATCGCCGGGTTGAGGCCGAGCTGCGGGTCCAGCCGGATCACCTCGTCGGCGGTGTACGCGAGCTCCGGCCGGGCGCCGTGGTAGGCCGGGTCGGCGTAGGGGACGACGGTGTTCAGGCCGTCGTTGCCGCCGTAGAGCGTGACGACGACGAGCACCTTCGCGCCGGACGGCAGCGGGTTCGCCGCAGCGTGGCCGGCCAGGTCCCGCCACCCGATCGCCGCGGACCCGGCCAGCACGGCGGCCCCGCCGGCCACCCCGGAGGCGATCAGGAAGCGGCGTCGGGTGAGGGTGTCCATCGCTGCTGCGCTCCGTTCGGGCGGTTCTGGGTGCACGAGTCCCGGTGCACGAGTCCCGGTGCACGAGTCTCAGTGCACGAGGTATTCGGGGGTGTTCACGGCGAGGGCGACCAGGCGCGCCGGCGACCCGACCTCGGGCGTCAGCGCCGCTGCCGACCGGGACGACCAGGAGGCGATGCCCAGCAGGTAGGCGACCGCGTCCAGCCGGTTGCCCCGGGCGGACGCGGTGATCGCGGACAGGTCCGCGCGAGCCGCGACAGCGGCGGCGAGCCGCACCCGCAGGTCGGCGGCGGCGGTCGACAACCAGGCCTGCCCCCCCGGCCAGCCGCCGACGCTCGGCGGGTAGAACGGCTCCTGGCCGAGGGCTCGCAGCGCGCCGACCGTGCGACGTGCGACCTGCGCATCGCCGACCGGCACCTGCAGCGCCCGCAGCACCCCCACCAGCCACTCGACGGGACCGACGACCAGCGTGCCCTCTGCGACCGCGAACTCGGGGCGGGTGAGCATCGTCGTGAACATGGCGGTGAGGTCGTACCCCGGCCCGTAGGCCGCGGTGAGCGCCTCGAGCAACGCGGGCGACGGCGGGTCGCCGGATGCCAGTTGCCCCCACCAGCGCGTCGCGAGGTAGCGCGGCGACTGCGGCCGGGTGAGCACCGCGTCGCAGTAGGACGCCGCGTCGTCCACACCGTGCACCCCCAGGAACGTCTGCGGGGTGTCGTCGTGTCGCCTCGGCACCAGGTAGGTGGTGCCGTCGGGGCGGGCGACCCAGCCGGTGAGCGCCTTGGCGCCCGCACGCACGTCGGCCTCGGTGTACCCGTCGCCGTGGCCGAGGGCGAACAGTTCCATGAACTCGCGCGCCAGGTTCTCGTTGGGCGACGTCCCGGTACTCGCGACACCGTCCAGCCAGCGCAGCATGGCCGCGTCGGTGAGCATCGCCATCGCCAGGGTGCGGAAGTCACCGCGGCCCAGGGTGCGCAGCTTCTGGTTCTGCTGCAGCAGCCAGGTCGCGCTGCGCACCTTCTGCGCGGACGTGGCGAAGTGGTCGTGCCAGCAGAAGGTCAGCTTCTCCGCGAACGGCGTGGTCGTGGTGACCATCCGCTGCAGCCACCATGTCGTCACCTGCGCCTGCTGGCCCTCGATCTGCCGGTTCGCCGCCCTTCGCTGGTCCGCGGAGGCGTCCTTCGGCGCGCGGGGCAGCGGGGCGACCGGCGGAGGTGCCGGTGCGGGGTCGGGAGCGGCGGCGAGGACGGACCGGACGTAGGACGCCGATCCCGCGGCCAGCACGGCGTCCACCTCGCGGCCGGTGGCCCCGAAGCCGGTCCGGCGCACCAGGCGTGCCGCCGCCTGCCAGGCACCGCCCGTCGTGGTCACGGCAACGATGCTGCGCGCTGATCATCAGATCCCGGTGTTCGCTTCGTCAGGATCCGGTCAGGGCCGTCGCCGCCGGCGCATACGATCAGCGCCGTGACGACCGGCGCAGGCGTGACCGACACCGTCGGGTTCCGTTCCGAGCGCGGCGCGGTGCTGATCGCGATCATGCTCTCGACGGCGCTGGTCGCGCTCGACAGCACCATCATCGCCACCGCGGTGCCGTCGGTCGTCAGCGACCTGGGCGGCTTCGCGCAGTACCCGTGGCTGTTCTCCATCTACTTGCTGACGCAGGCGGCGACGGTCCCGCTGTACGGGCGCTACGCGGACCTGCTGGGCCGCAAGCCGGTGCTGTTCTTCGGGATCGGGATCTTCCTGCTGGGCTCGGCCCTGTGCGGCGGCGCCTGGAACATGCTCAGCCTGATCGCCTTCCGCGGCCTGCAGGGCATCGGCGCCGGAGCGGTGCTGCCGATCACGGTGACGATCCTGGGCGACCTGTACACCGTGGCCGAGCGGGCCAGGGTGCAGGGCTACACGGCGAGCGTGTGGGGTGCGGCGTCGGTACTCGGGCCGACGTTGGGCGGTGTGTTCAGCCAGTACCTCACCTGGCGGATGATCTTCTTCGTCAACCTGCCGGTCGGGGCACTGGCCGTCTGGATGCTCGCGCGCAACCTGCGCGAATCGTTGACCAGGCGCGAGCACAAGGTCGATCTGGCGGGTGCGGCGCTGCTGACCGCGGGCTGCACGATGCTCATCCTCGGCCTGCTCGAGGGCGGCATCGCGTGGCCGTGGTCGTCCGGTCCCAGCTATGCCGTCTTCGCGGTGTCCGGCGTGCTGCTGGCCGGATTCGTGCTGGCCGAGCGTCGCGCCGTCGAGCCGGTGCTGCCCCTGTGGATCTTCCGGTACCGCACCCTCGTCGGGGCGAACCTCGCCGCGTTCGGGGTGGGTGCGGTCGTGATCGGGTTCAGCGCCTACATCCCGACGTTCGCGCAGGGCGTGCTGCTCACCGGTCCGCTACTGGCGGGCTTCGTCCTGGCGGCGCTGAGCGTCGGCTGGCCGATCGCCTCGGCGCTGTCCGGGCGGCTCTACCTGCGGGCCGGTTTCCGGGACACCGCCCTCGCGGGGTCGGCGGTGCTGCTGATCGGCACGATCGTGTGCTGGTGGCTCCCGCAGCGGTCCCACCTCGTCGCGGTCGCCGCCGTCTGCTTCGTCACCGGTGCCGGCCTCGGCCTGGTCTCGACACCGGTGATCGTCGCCGTGCAGTCGGTCGTCGGGTGGGAGCGCCGCGGCGTCCTGACCGGGACCAACATGTTCTTCCGCTCGCTCGGCAGCGCCGTCGGGGCCGCGATCTTCGGCGCCATCGCGAACACCGTCCTGCTGCGCGAGTTCCGCAACCCGCCGGACGCGCTGCGCGGGCGGCTGCCGCACAGCGCCGACGCGACCGCGCTGGTCCTCGGCAAGCACCCGGAGCCCTCGGCGGTCGCGCACTACATCCGCACGGCCCTGTTCGACGCCACCCACGGCGTGTTCGCCGCCTTGATCGTCTCGGCGGTGTTCGTCGCCGCCGCCGTGGCGCTGATGCCGCGGCGGACCCACGCCATTCCCGACTGACGCAGGGGCCCCGGCGCGGTGTGCTAGCGGCGTCGCTCGCTGACGTGCAGCCGGATGACGCCCTGCACGACCACGACGCCGTCGCGGCGCTCGGCCCGCACCCGCACGGCGACCTCGCCCGGGCCGGTCCAGTCCGACGGATCGGTCTCGGCGATCGCCACGAGGGTGGAGTCCGACAGCGCCAGGTAGTCGACCTGCATACCCTTCGGCAGCCAGCGCAGGTGCGGCGGGATCGTCGCCTCGGCCAGCGCCCCCATGGCCATCTCCAGGCCGTTGCAGACGGCGATGGCGTGCACGGTGCCGATGTGGTTGTGCACGCCCCACCACTTGCGGACGCGGATCCTGGCCAGGTTGGGCCGCAGGTCCAGCACGGTGGGGGCGATGGTGAGGAAGTAGGGCGCCTTGAGCGCGAATGCCAGCGAGAACGCGCCGCGCCCGACGACGGGGACGCGGTTCGCGCGCCGGTAGAGGTCCAGGATCGCGCTCACCGCTCACCCGGCGTCGTGCGAACTGATCCACGACAGCGCGAGGACGTACCCCTCGACGCCCAGCCCGACGATCACCCCGGTCGCGTGGGGCGAGACGTAGCTGACGCGGCGGAACGGCTCACGGCGGTGGACGTTGCTGATGTGCACCTCGATCAACGGCGCCACCAGCATCGCGCAGGCGTCCCCGAGCGCCACGGAGGTGTGGGTGAGGGCCCCGGCGTTCAGCACCACCGGCACCGCGCCGTCCGCCGCCTCGTGCAGCCAGCCGAGCAGTTCGGCCTCGGCGTCGCTCTGGCGGACCGCGACGTCCAGCCCGAGTTCGGCACCGCCGCGCTCGCACAGCGCCCGCAACTCGGCGTAGCTCGTGGTTCCGTAGATCTGCGGCTCGCGGCTGCCGAGGCGGCCGAGGTTGGGGCCGTTCAGGACCAGCACGGGGCGGGGGGGACTCACGATGCGACCTCCGAGTAGGCGGCGGCGAGGACGGTCGGATCCGGCTCGTCGACGGTGACGGGCGAGGCGAGGCCGTCGAGGATCACGAAGCGGATCCGGCTGCCGCGGGCCTTCTTGTCGATGCGCATGGTCTCCAGCAGCGCGGGGAGGGCCCCCGCCCGGTAGCGCGTCGGCAGCCCGACGCGCTCGAGGATGCTCCGGTGCCGGTCGGCCGTCGCCGCGTCGAGACGGCCGAGCAGGCGCGCCAGCGCCGCGACGAAGACCATCCCGACCGCGACCGCATCGCCGTGGCGCCAGCGGTAGTCCTCGGCGCGCTCGATCGCGTGCCCCAGCGTGTGGCCGTAGTTGAGGATCTCCCGCGGTCCCTGCTCGGTCAGGTCCTCGCCGACGACCCGGGCCTTCACCCGCACGGCCCGCGTGATGAGTTCCTGCTCCGCGTCGTTGCCCGGGACGGTGACGGAGCCGGGCGCGTGCTCGATGATCTCCAGGATCGCGGGGTCGGCGATGAAGCCGCACTTGACGACCTCCGCCAGCCCCGCGGCGTAGTCCGCCCGCGGCACGGTGGCGAGCATGCCCAGGTCGCACAGCACGCCGGCCGGCGGGTGGAACGCGCCGACGAGGTTCTTGCCGGCGGCGGTGTTGATGGCGGTCTTACCGCCGATCGCGGCGTCGACCATGCCGGCCAGGCTGGTGGGGACCTGCACGACCCGCACCCCGCGCTGGCCGCGGCGGGCTTCACCCGCGCCGATGCCGTCGTCGGGCTCGGCGGCGGCGCCGCGACCGACCTGGCCGGCTGGGTCGCCGCC
>SCQZ01000417.1 GCA_004299665.1 Jatrophihabitans sp. | reverse complement strand
AGCCGGGCCCGGACCCCGCCGAACACCGCGTCGAGCGCGGCGACCACGGCGATCGGCAGGTAGGGCTCGAGCCACAACGGCACGGTGGGCCGCAGCACGAGCCCGACCACGACGCCCGCCACGAGCGCCAGCGCGGCGATCACCGGCCGCCCCCGCCGGGTGCGGTCGACGGGCCGGTGGCGTAGTGCAGGGCGCCGACGGCGGCGTTGCCCGGCAGGTCCAGTGCACCCTTCTCGGCGAAGGAGAACCCGATACCGTCCGCGCTCTTGAGCGTGTTGTACCGGCTGGCCGTCTCGCTCGCGGCGAAGGCGGTGATCAAGGCGTTCGGGTTGCCGATCGCCTCGATCACGTAGGGCGAGGTGACCGGCTGCAGGTCGACCAGCACCGCCTGCCCGGCGAAGCGGATCGCCGAGGTCGGGGTCAGGCGGATGCCGTTCACCGCGATCGCCTCCGCGCCGTCGGCCCACAGTTCGTTGACGACAGAACGCAGGTCACGGTCGGTCAGGATATGGGTGGCCGCGAGCGGTACCGTTCCGGCGCGCCCGGGCACCGCCGTCGGTGAGGGGGCCGGTGGCTCGCGCAGCGTCACCTCGACGCCCGGACCCCGCACCGCAACCTGGCCGGTGAGGATCTCGGCGTCCTGCAGCCGGCGGGCCAGCGCACCCGAGGACGGCAGCGCGGCGGCCCGCAGCGTCGCGAGCTCGGCGTTGAGCTGCTCGACCCGGCGTTGCAGGCTGTCGTCGGCCTGCTGCGCGGAGCGCACCCGGGTGACCAGACTGTCGTGGACCTTCGCGGCCTGCGGGGCGCCCCGGTTGGTGTGCACGTAGCCGACGACGATCACGAACCCGGCGACGAAGCACCCGAGGACGACCGCCGGGCGGTCGTACCAGCGGCGCGGCGGGTTCGGCCCGCGGTCGCGGGCCGCCTGCTCGTACCCGGGCTCGCGGGGGTTGAGGACCAACTCCACGAGCCGCTGCGTCGTCACCCTCGTCACGACGCCGCCCGTGGCGGGGGGCTGCGCATCAGGGAAACGACCTGCAGCAGGTACACGGCGCCTGCCCACAGGTACAGCGCCGTCCCCCAGATCGTGAAGGCCCACGCGATAGGTTTCGCCACCGCCCCGAGCGTGCCACCGTGCACGCCGAGCAGCAGCAACGGGAAGGCGTACAGCAGGCAGAACGTGGCCGCCTTGCCCAGGTAGTGGACATCCGGGGGGCCCCATCCCGCCCGCCGCAGCACCGCCAGCGCCCCGGCCAGCACCACGTCGCGCCCGACGAGGACCACCGCGAGCTCCCACGGGATCACCTGCCGCAGCACCAGCCCCACCAGGGTGGCCAGGATGTACAGCCGGTCCGCCAGCGGGTCCAGCAGGGCTCCGAGGCGGCTGAGCTGGTCCAGCTTGCGCGCCAGGACACCGTCGGCCCAGTCGGTGATCCCGGACAGCGCGAGCACCAGCAGGGCCCAGCCGTCGGCGTGCGGGCCGAGCAGCAGCCACAGGAACAGGGGCACCCCGAGCAGCCGCAGCACGCTGAGCAGGTTCGGGACCGTCAGCACGCGGTCCGCGCTCGTGGCGGGCTGGCTCACCGGTCCTCCCGCCGTGTCACGCTGCGATGTCACCGATGCCATCTGTCGGGACGGCGGGATTCGAACCCACGACCCCTTGACCCCCAGTCAAGTGCGCTACCAAGCTGCGCCACGTCCCGTGTCGGGCCAGCCTAACCGATCGGCCGGCGTGCGCCGGTCAGCGCCGGCGCTTCTCGCGGACCCGCACGGAGATCTCGATCGGCGTGCCGGCGAACTCGAAGTCCTCCCGCAGCCGTCGCTCCAGGAAGCGCCGGTAACCCGCCTCGAGAAAGCCCGTGGTGAACAGCACGAACCGCGGCGGCCGGATGTCCGCCTGCGTCGCGAAGAGCACGCGCGGCGCCTTGCCGCCGCGCGGTGGCGGCGGCGTGGCGGCCACCACCTCCGCCAGCCAGGTGTTCAACCGGCCGGTGGGGACCCTCCGGTCCCAGGACCGCAGGCTGGTGCGCAGCGGCGTGGCCAGCTTCTCCACGGCGCGGCCGGTGCGGGCGGACAGGTTGATGCGTGGGGCCCACGCCACGCGGGCCAGGTCCCGCGCGATCTCCCGCTCCAGCCGATCGCGGCGGTCCTCGTCGATCAGGTCCCACTTGTTGAAGGCCAGCACCAGGGCGCGACCGGACTCGACGACCTCGCCGATCACCCGCTGGTCCTGCTCGGTGATCGATTCGGCGGCGTCGAGCAGCACCACGGCCACCTCCGCCGCCTCGATGGCGGCGGCGGTCCGCAGGCTCGCGTAGTACTCCATCCCGCTCGCGGTGTTGACGCGTCGGCGCAGCCCCGCGGTGTCCACGAAGCGCCACACCTGCCCGTCGAGCTCGACGAGGCTGTCCACGGGGTCGACCGTCGTGCCCGCGACGGCGTCGACGACCGCGCGCTCGTCCCCGGCGAGGCGGTTGAGCAGGCTCGACTTGCCGACGTTGGGGCGCCCGACCAGGGCCACCCGCCGCGGCCCCTCCTCGTCCGGCTCCCCGGCGGACGGCGCCGCCGGCAGCGCGGCCAGGACCGCGTCGAGCAGGTCACCGCTGCCCCGGCCGTGCAGGCCGCTCACGGCGTGCGGCTCGCCGAGCCCGAGCGACCACAGCTCGCTGGCGTCGGCATCGGCGCGCTCGTCGTCCACCTTCGTGACGGCCAGCACCACCGGGCGCCCGGAGCGGCGCAGCGTGCGTGCCACCGTCAGGTCGGTCTCGGTCGCGCCGGTGCGCCCGTCGACGACGAACACGATCACGTCCGCCGTGGCGACGGCCCGCTCGGCCTGGGCCGAGACCAGCGCCTGCAGCCCGCGGGCGTCCGGTTCCCAGCCACCGGTGTCGACCAGGGTGAAGGCCCGCCCGGACCACTGGGCGTCGTACGCGACACGGTCGCGGGTGACGCCGGGCACGTCCTGCACGACCGCCTCGCGGCGCCCGAGCATGCGGTTGACCAGCGTCGACTTGCCGACGTTCGGGCGGCCCACGACGGCCACGATCGGCGCCGGCGGTTCGGGCCGCGCCCGGTCCTGGGATGTCATGCCCGTCAGCCGGCGGCCAGTTCGGCCAGCCGGTCGACGACCTGCCCGACGTCCAGGTCGGTGGTGTCCAGTTCGATCGCGTCCTTCGCGACGGCCAGCGGGCTCACCGCCCGGCTGCTGTCCAGCCGGTCCCGACGGGCGATGTCGGCGGCCACCGCGTCGACGTCGACGCCGGGCAGTTCGCCCGCGCGGCGGCGGGCGCGCACCTGCGGCGTCGCGGTGAGGTACACCTTCGGGCGCGCCATCGGCCAGACCACCGTGCCGATGTCGCGGCCCTCGACGACGATCCCCGGCGACGCGCACGACCCGATGACGCGGCGCTGCGCCTCGACGAGCAGCGCGCGGACGGAGGGCACCGCGGACACGGCCGACACGGCGGCGGTGACCTCGCCGGAGCGGATCTCAGCGCTGACGTCCACGCCGTCCAGCGTGATACCGGGCGCGTCGGGATCGGCCGAGATCGCGATCCGCGCCCGCTCCACGACGCGGGCGACGGCGACCGGGTCGTCGGCGTCGGCGCCGGCCCGGAGCACGGCCAGGGCCGCCGCGCGGTACATCGCCCCGGTGTCCAGGTAGCGGGCCCCGAGCAGGCGGGCCAGGCGCCGCGCGACCGTCGACTTGCCCGTACCGGACGGGCCGTCGAGGGCCACCACTCCGGTGAACGGCATCCGTCGAGGCTACCGAGCCGGGTCGCGACGCTATTGGGGCAGGTCGGTCCGCAGCGCGGCGGCACCCCGCAGGTAGACGTGACGGATCTGCGCCCGGGACCGGTTGGTCTGCACGTGGGCCAGCAGTCGCAGCACGCGCGGCATCGACCCCGGGACCGCGATCTCGGTGGTACACAGCAGCGGGACGTCGGTCAGCCCCAGCAGCCGGGCCGCGTAGGCCGGGAACTCCGCGGTGAGGTCCGGGGTGGCCGTGAAGACGATGCTGATCAGGTCGTCGGGATCGATCTCGTTGCGGTGCAGCACCTCGCGGACCAGTTCGGTGGTGCCCTGCAGGATCTGTTCCCGGTCGTTCCGTTCGACCTGGATCGCGCCTCGCACCGCTCGCACCGCCACGGCGCGTCAGCCTACTTCCCCGGCCGCGCGGAACAGCGCCGCGAGTTCGGCCGGGGTGAGCTCGCGCACCGAGCCGGCGCGCTGCCCGCCCAGGCGCACCGGGCCGATCGCGGTCCGCACGAGCCGCTCGACGGGATGCCCGACCGCGGCGAGCATGCGGCGCACGACGTGCTTGCGACCCTCGTGCAGCACGACCTCCACGATCGCGCGCTCCCCGCTGGCCTGCACCACACGGAACCGGTCCACCCGGACCCGGCCGTCGTCGAGTTCGATCCCCTCCCGCAGGCTGCGCCCGACATCGCGCCGGACCGGGGCCGGGACGGTCGCCAGGTAGGTCTTGGCGACGCCGAACGCCGGGTGCATGAGCCGGTGCGCGAGCTCACCGTCGTTGGTCAGCAGCAGCAGCCCCTCGCTGTCGGCATCCAGGCGCCCGACGTGGAACAGCCGATCCGGCCGGTCCGCGACCAGGTCGGCGACGGTGGGGCGGCCCCGGGAGTCGCTCATCGCGCTCAACACGCCCCGGGGCTTGTTCAGCGCGAGATAGACCAGGTCGGCACGGGTCTTGATCCGGTTGCCGTCGACGGTGACCACCGCGACCGCCGGGTCGACACGCGTGCCGAGTTCGGTCACGGTGCGCCCGTCGACGGCGACCCGGCCCGCGGCGATCAGCACCTCGCAGGCACGCCGCGAGCCCACCCCCGCCGCCGCCATCACCTTCTGCAGCCGGACCCCCTCGGCGTCAGCGCCGGTCATAGGCCTCGTCGAGATCGAGCCCGTCCAGGTCGGGGAGCAGCGG
This sequence comes from Jatrophihabitans sp., assembly GCA_004299665.1. Lineage (GTDB taxonomy): Bacteria > Actinomycetota > Actinomycetes > Mycobacteriales > Jatrophihabitantaceae > FW021-bin43. The sequence continues at coordinate 12,774 of SCQZ01000417.1, read as the reverse complement.
CGCCAGCGACGGCAGTTGCGCGAGGTCCTGCAGCCCCATCTTCTCCAGGAACAGGTCGGTGGTCCGGTACAGGCCGCCACCGGTGTCCGGGTCGGTGCCCACCTCGACGATCAGCCCCCGTGCGAGCAGGGTGCGGACCACCCCGTCGACGCTCACGCCGCGGATCGCCGACACGCGCGCCCGCGTCACCGGCTGCTTGTAGGCGATCACCGCCAGTGTCTCGAGCCCCGCCTGGCTCAGCCGGCTGCGCTGCCCGTCCTGCACGAACATCTCGACGTACGGTGCGTACTCCGGGCGGGTGTAGAGCCGCACCCCGCCCGCGACCTCGCGCAACTCGATCCCCGCCTGCCGTTCGTCGTACCCGAGGCGCAGCAGTTCGATCGCGTGACGCACGTCGGGAACCGGCTGCTGCACCGCGGCGGCGAGCGCCGTCGCGCTCACCGGCGACTCGGCGACCAGCAAGATCGCCTCGATCGCGGCGGCCAGCTGCGCCGGGTCGGCCGGCAGCTGCTGCGGGGCGGCCCCGGACTGCGCGCCGTTCCCGGTGCCGACCCCGTGCTGCGTCATCGGTACTCCTCGTCAACCAGGTCGCGACCGCTGTCGGCCCCGCCGGTGGCCCCGCCCACGGGGTCCGCGTACGCGCCCTCGGTCCAGCGAACCCGCAGCTCGGCCAGGGCGGCCGCCTGGTCGAAGGCCACCGCACCGTCGCGGTACAGCTCGAGCAACGCCAGGAACCTGCCCACCACCTCGAGGGTCGACCCGCAGTCCGCCACCAGGGACCGGAATGTCGCCGACGGGCGCGACCGCAGCCGGTCGCTCAGGATCGCCATCTGCTCGCGCACGCTGACACGCGGCGCATGGACGTGCTCGACCGGGACGAACGGGGCCGGGTGGGGGCGCAGCGCCGCTGCCGCGAGCTCTGCCAGCCGGTCCGGGTCCAGGCCGATCACCACGTCGGGCAGCAGTTCGGTGAACCGCGCCTCCAGTTCGACGGCACGCCCGTACCGGCGCCCGGCGGTGCGCTCGAGTTCGGCCAGGTGCGCGGCGGCGAGCTTGTAGGCCCGGTACTGCAGCAGCCGCGCGAACAGCAGGTCGCGCGCCTCCAGCAGCGCCAGGTCCTCCTCGTCCTCGACGTCCGCGGCCGGCAGCAGGCGCGCGGCCTTGAGGTCCAGCAGGGTCGCGGCGACGACGAGGAACTCGCTGGCCTGCCCGAGGTCCCACTCCTGCGCCGCGGACAGGTAGGAGATGAACTCGTCGGTGACCTGTGACAGCGCGACCTCGGTGATGTCCAGCCGGCGCCTGCTGATCAGGGTCAGCAGCAGGTCGAAGGGTCCCTCGAAGTTGTCCAGTCGCACCCGGAACGCCCGCTCCGGCGCGGGCGGATCGGCGCTTCCGCGCACCTCCTGGACCTCGGTCACGCCCATGCCGCTCAGCCGTGCGAGCGGGCCAGCACCTCGCGGGCGAGGTGCCGGTAGGCGGCGGCGCCGTTCGACGAGGGCGCCCAGGTGGTGATCGGTTCCCCGGCGACGGTGGTCTCCGGGAAGCGCACGGTGCGGTTCACGACGGTGTCGAACACCTGGTCGCCGAAGGCCTCCAGGACCCGGCTGAACACCTCGCGGCCGTGGGTGGTGCGGCCGTCGTACATGGTCGCCAGGATGCCGTCGATCACCAGCCGGGGGTTGAGGCGCTGGCGCACCTTCTCCACCGTGTCCAGCAGCAGCGCGACGCCGCGCAGGCTGAAGAACTCGCACTCGAGCGGGATGATGACGCCGTCCGCGGCCGTGAGCGCGTTCACGGTCAACAGCCCCAGCGAGGGCTGGCAGTCGACCAGGACGAAGTCGTACTCGGGCAGCGCCGGCGCCAGCGCCCGGGTGAGCGCGTGCTCGCGGGCGACCTCGGTGACCAGCTGGACCTCGGCGGCGGACAGGTCGATGTTGCTCGGAAGCAGGTCCACCCCGGTGATGGAGGTCTTGAGCCGGATGTCGTCCAGGCCGACGCCGGGTTCCATCAGCAGGTTGTAGATGCTGCGGTCCAGCTGGTGGGGGCTCACACCGAGACCGACCGACAGCGAACCCTGCGGGTCGAAGTCGACCAGCAGCACCCGCCGCCCCAGCTCGGCCAGGGCGGCGCCGAGGTTGATGGCCGAGGTCGTCTTGCCGACCCCGCCCTTCTGGTTGCACAGCGCGATGACCCGCGCCGGGCCGTGCGTGGTCAGCGGCGGCGGCTCGGGCAGCTCCCGCGGCGTGCGAGCCCGGGCCGGGTCGGCGGATGCCTTGGCCGGGGGTACGGCGAACAGTTCGCCCGAGTCGGGCTCGGCGGCGGGCGCGTCAGGCGGTGGGGTCGGCTGGGCCATCGCTGCGCAGGCTATCTCATCGCGGTGCCGACGGGGTCGAGCCGCGCGCGGGGATGGGCCGTCGCGTAGACCTCCCGCAGCCGGTCGACGGTGATGAGGGTGTAGATCTGGGTCGTGGTCACCGACGAGTGGCCGAGCAGTTCCTGCACGACCCGCACGTCCGCGCCGCCGTCGAGCAGGTGGGTGGCGAACGAGTGGCGCAGCGTGTGCGGCGAGATCCCGCCGGCCAGCCCGGCCCGCTCCGCCGCCGCCTTGAGCACCAGCCAGGCGGACTGCCGGGACAGCGGCCCGCCCCGGGAGTTCAGGAACAGCCGCGGCCCGCCGGTCCCGGCGGCCGACAGGGCCGGGCGTGCCTGCACCAGATAGGCCTCGACGGCACGGGCGGCGTAGCTGCCGAACGGCACGCGTCGCTGCTTGCCGCCCTTGCCCGTCAGCAGCACGGTGCGCTCGTCGGTGTCGAGGTCGTCCACGGCGAGGCCCACCGCCTCCGAGATCCGCGCGCCGGTCGCGTACAGGGCCTCCAGCAGCGCCCGGTCCCGCAGGGCCAGCGGGGTGCCGGCGTAACCGGCCGCCTCCAGCAGCCGCTCGACCTCCTCCTGGGCGAGCGCCTTGGGCAGGCGCCGCGGCGGCGTCGGCGGCTTGACCTCGCGCGAGACGTCGACGGCCACCAGGCCGTCACGCAGCGCGAACCGGTGCAGGCCGCGGACCGCGACGACGGCCCGGGCCGCCGAGCTCGCGGACAGCGGCATGTGGTCGGCGTCGCCCTCGCGCAGGTGGGCGAGGAAGCCGCCGACGGCCGGGGCCTCGACCCGGTCGATGGTGTCGACACCGGCCGCGGCGAGGTATGCGGCGTAGCGGCCCAGGTCGCGCCGGTAGGACGACAGCGTGTTGGCGGCGGCTCCGCGCTCGACGGCGAGGTGGTCGAGGAAGTCGCGCACCACCCGCGACACGGACAGCCGCCGGGCGGGCGGCGAGCTCACGGACACTCAGCGGCCCGGGCGGGCCGGCCACGGCGCGTCCGCCGGGCGCAGCGTGCTCCACCCGCGGTCACAGGCGTGAGCGGCGGCCAGGACACCCGCGACGCAGGCCGCGTTCGTGATCTCCCCGGACAGCGCACCGGCCACGGCGCGCTCCAGCGGCACCCGGTGCACGGTCAGGGTCAGCTCCTCGGCCTCGGCGACGAACGCGGCGCCGCCGTCCGCCACCGGACGCAGGTCCCGCGCCAGGAAGATCCGGATCGCCTCGTCACTCATCCCGGGCGAGGTGTACAGGTCCACCAGCACGTGCCAGGTCGCCGCCTGCAGCCGCGCCTCCTCCGCGAGTTCGCGCTGCGCCGCCGCCAGCGCGGGCTCGCCGGCCACGTCCAGCAGCCCCGCGGGCAGCTCGTCCAGCCGGCTGCGCACCGGGTGGCGGTACTGGTTGACCAGCACCACCTGCCCTGTGTCGTCCAGCGCGACCACGCCGACGGCCCCCGGGTGCGCGACGACCTCCCGCTCCGCGACCGTGCCGTCGCTCATGAGCACCCGGTCCACCCGCACGGACAGGATCTTCCCGGTGAACTCCTGCCGGGATCCGGTGACGCGGTAGGCGCCCGCCGTCCGGGCGGTCATGCCGTGGACAGCGCGGCGGGCACGGCGCGCGCCGCGGCGTCGGACCGGGGGCCGCTGCCGTCGTGCGCCGGGCCGTCCGGGCGACCGTCGTCGATCTCGACCGGGAGCCGCTCGGCCGCGTCGTAGTCCAGTGCCGCGCCGACGAAGGCCCGGAAGAGCGGGTGCGGCCGGGTCGGGCGCGACTTGAGCTCGGGATGGGCCTGCGTCCCGACGTAGAAGGGATGGACCTCGGCCGGGAGCTCGACGAACTCGACCAGCCGGCCGTCCGGCGAGGTGCCGGAGATCACCAGTCCGGCCGCCTGCAGCCGCTCGCGGTACGCGTTGTTGACCTCGTAGCGGTGCCGGTGCCGCTCGGAGACGGCGGTGGCGCCGTATGCCTGCGCCACCGTCGACCCCGCGACCAGCACGGCCGGATAGGCCCCCAGGCGCATCGTGCCGCCGAGGTCGGCCTCCCCGCTCACGGCGGCGACCTGGTCGGCCATGGTCGCGATCACCGGGTCCGGCGTGTCCGGCTCGAACTCGGCGGAGTTCGCCTCGGTGATGCCGGCGAGGTTGCGGGCCGCCTCGATGACCATGCACTGCAGCCCGAGGCACAGCCCCAGGGTCGGGATGCCCCGCTCGCGCGCGTAGCGCAGCGCGCCGACCTTGCCCTCGATGCCGCGGATGCCGAAGCCGCCGGGTACCAGGATCGCGTCCACGCCGCCGAGCGCGTGCGCCGCGCCCGACGGGGTCTGGCAGCTGTCCGACGGCACCCACCTGATATGCACCTGGGCGCGGTGGGCGAACCCGGCCGCGCGCAGCGCCTCGACCACCGACAGGTAGGCGTCGGGCAGGTCGACGTACTTGCCGACGAGCGCCACCGTCACCTCGGACCTGGGGTGGTGAACGCGGTCCAGCAGGTCACCCCACACCGTCCAGTCGACGTCGCGGAACGGCAGCCCCAGCCTGCGCACCACGTAGGCGTCCAGCCCCTCGGCGTGCAGCACCTTCGGGATCTCGTAGATGCTCGGGGCGTCCACGGCGGCCACCACGGCCTCGGCGTCGACGTCGCACATCAGCGAGATCTTGCGCTTGACGTTCTCGGGCAGATCCCGGTCGCTGCGGCACACGATCGCGTCGGGCGTGATGCCGATGCTGCGCAGCGCGGCCACCGAGTGCTGGGTCGGCTTGGTCTTGAGCTCACCGGACGGCGCGAGGTAGGGCACCAGCGACACGTGCAGGAAGAAGCAGTTGTCCCGGCCGATCTCGTGGCGCACCTGCCGGGCCGCCTCCAGGAACGGCAGCGACTCGATGTCGCCCACCGTGCCGCCGATCTCGGTGATGACGACGTGCGGGACCGTGCCGTCCAGCCCCGGTTCGGCCATCGCGCGGATGCGCGCCTTGATCTCGTTGGTGATGTGCGGGATCACCTGCACCGTGTCGCCCAGGTACTCGCCGCGTCGCTCCTTGGCGATCACGCTCGAGTAGACCTGCCCGGTCGTCACGTTCGCCGAGCCGACCAGGTCGGTGTCCAGGAATCGCTCGTAGTGGCCGATGTCCAGGTCGGTCTCGGCCCCGTCCTCGGTGACGAACACCTCGCCGTGCTGGAACGGGTTCATCGTGCCCGGGTCGACGTTCAGGTAGGGGTCCAGCTTCTGCATGGTGACGCGCAGGCCGCGTGCCTTGAGCAGCGAGCCGAGGCTGGAGGCGGTCAGGCCCTTGCCCAGCGAGGAGGCCACGCCCCCGGTGACGAACAAGTGCTTCGCCGGCTGCTGCTTGCCGTTGGGCGTGCGATCCACGGAAGTCCACGCTAACACGACTCACGCGCCGATCGGCCCGCTGCCGGGGGCGGCGCGCCGGTCACGACGCTCGGTGCAGGCTCTCGATCGCCCGCTCTGCCTCGTGGTCGGTGAGCAGGCCGCTGGCGTACAGCTGCCGCAACAGCCGCGCGCGGGCGTACGACGTGGCGGCGAACGGCGCGGCCGCGGCGACTATCGCGGTGCGGGCCAGTTCCGCGCGGCGCTGCGGCGCCGCCTGCCCGTCACCTCCGCGGCCGAGCAGCGGCCCCAGCGAGCCGCCCACCTCGGCCAGCCGGGCGCGCACGAACTGCGCCAGGGCGGCAAGCGCGACCTGTGGCCCGGGGAGGTCCATCGCGGCAGGCTATCCGTTCGGGCTCGGGAACAGCGCGTCCGCGCCGGGCGCCGTGCCGTAGTGGCCGATGCGGGACTGGGCCGCCCCGGCCAGGGCCAGCACGGTCGACACCTGCCCGGCGGCGGTGTCGGCGTTGTCGACCGTGGAGACGGTGGCCTTGTCCGAGCCGGAGCGCACCAGGGCCACCACGCCGTCGCCGGTCGCCGTGCCGCCGTCGCCGGCGACGACCACCTTGCCGCCGCGGCTCTGCAGCGCGCTCACCAGGTCGAGCTCGGCCTCGCCGGCGTAACCGCCCTTGGGGAGCGAGCCGTTGGCGACGACGACGACGTTCGTGGCCGGCTCGATGCCCTTGGGGTCGGACGTGATCATGTGCAGCGCCGAGAAGCCGCTGAGCACCTGGGGCAGGTCGGTCGGCTGCCCCTTGCCCAGCAGCACGTACGACAGCAGCGCGGCACCGAGTTGGCGCGCGTCGCTGGTCACCGGAAGGCTCAGGCCGAGGGGCCGTGCACTGGTGTTGGTCGCCAGCGCCGAGATGCTTGCGGCGCCGGCGGGGTCCACGTAGTCCTGGCTCAGCTGTAGCCGCCCGGTGATCTGTGCGCCCGCCGCGGAGAGCTGTGAGGCGATGCCGTCGGCCATGCCGCTGCTCGCGCCCGGCATCGTGATCACCAGGACGTTGCTGCCCTTGAGGGTGCCGGCGACCAGTTGCGGGCCGAAGGAGGCGGCGAACTGGCCGGCGTCGTCGAGCTGGGACTGCAGTTGCTTGACCTGCGTCGACAGCTCGCCGCGGTCGGCCTTGAGCGAGTTGACCTGGCTGCGCAGATCGGTGGTGATCGGGCCGCTCAGCGCCGTCGTGCCGACGACGATCCCGACGGCGAGGGCGAGGAAGACGGCGACGAGGGAGACGATGTGGTAGCGGAAGGAGATCACGAGAAAAGGCCCTGTACCCAGTCGACGAAGGAGTTCCAGTCGGTCTGCGCCGAGTGCAGATAGGTGCGCCCGGCGTCGGAGATGATCATTGCGGCGAGCACCGCCACCACGGCGGCGAGGACGATCAACAGCAGCGCCGCACCGGAGATCCGGCTGCGGTAGAGCCGGCTGACACCCTTCGCGTCGACCAGCTTGCCGCCGATGCGCAGTCGCGTCAGGAAGGTCGAGGCCATCCCGGTGCGCCCCTTGTCCAGGAACTCGCTGAGGGTGGCCGAGGTCCCGACCGCGACGATGAGGTCGGCGCCCTTCTCGTCCGCCAGCAGCATCGCGATGTCCTCGCCGGTGCCCGAGGTCGGGAAGGTGACCGCGTCGATGCCGAGGTCCTGCACCCGCGCCAGGCCGGGCGCGCGACCGTCCGGCGCGGCGTGGACCACGACCTCGGCGCCGGTCATGAGCGCGGCGTCGGAGACGGCGTCCATGTCACCGACGATGAGGTGGGGTTTGTGGCCGGCCTCCAGTAGTGCGTCCGCCCCGCCGTCGACGCCGACGAGGATCGGCTTGAACTCACGGATGTAGTGCTTGAGCGCCTTGAGGTCGCTGACGTGGTCGTAGCCGCGGACCACCACCAGGGCGTGCCGGCCCGTGAACCGGGTGCGGATCTGCGGGACGCCCACGCCGTCGAGCAGCAGTTCGCGTTCGCGGCTCATGTACTCGCTGGTGTTGACCGCGAATGCCTCGAGCTGCGCGGACAGGCCCGACTTCGCCTCGGTCATCAGGGCCGCGATCGTGCGCGAGTCCTGGGGGGTCCCCTTCGCCACCGGGTTGTCCCCGACGTAGACCAGGTCCCCGTCGACGCGGATCTTGATGCCCTCCTTGACCGCGGCGAAGATCTCGCTGCCGACGTTGTCCAGCAGCGGGATGCCCGCCGCGACGATCACGTCCGGACCCAGGTTGGGATAGCGTCCCGAGATGCTGGGCTGGGCGTTCACGATCGCGGCGGGCCGGGCGGCGATCAGTGCCTCCGCAGCGACCCGGTCGAGGTCGACGTGGTCGATGATCGCGATGTCGCCGGCGTTGAGCCGCCCGGCCAACCGGGTGGTCCGTCGGTCCAGCCGCGCCACCCCGCTGACCCCCGACAACGTATCGGTGCGCCGGCGCAGGGCAGCGAGCTTCATGCTGGCCATGGTGCCACCTGTTCCGGGCCGGGCCGCCCTGCGCCACGCGGTCAGCGGCGGCTTTTCGCCCTGTTCCGGGGCCCCTCCGGGCTCGCCTCCGGCCGCGCGGCCGCCGCGAGCAGCTCCGCCGCGTGCACGCGCGCGGTCGTGCTGTCGGTGCCCGAGAGCATCCGGGCCAGCTCGGCCCGCCGCTGCGCGCCGTCGATCACGCGCACATCGCTGGCGGTGATACCGGCCTCGACGCTCTTGTCGACGACGACGTGGGTGTCGGCGAAGGCGGCGACCTGCGCCAGGTGCGTCACGACCAGCACCTGACGGTCCCGTGCCAGGCGCGCGAGGCGGCGCCCGACCTCGGTGGCCGCCCGGCCCCCGACGCCGGCGTCGACCTCGTCGAAGACCATCGTCGGGACCGGGTCCCCGCCGGCCAGGCAGACCTCCAGCGCGAGCATCACCCGGCTCAGCTCACCCCCGGAGGCACCCCGGCCCAGCGGGAGCGGTGCAACGTCGGCGTGCGGGCGCAGCAGGATCTCCACCTCGTCCGCGCCGTCCGGGCCGACACCGCACTCCCGGCCGTCGACGATCAGGCTCGCGCCCGATCCGGCCGCGCGTGGCCGCACCTGCACCACGATCTCGGCACCCGGCATCGCCAGGCCGGCCAGTTCTGCCGTGACGGCCCGCGCCAGCCGCTCGCCGGCCCGCTGCCGCTCCCCGCGGATCGCCAGCGCGCGCTCCCGCACCCGTTCGGCCTCCCGGTCGCGGTCTGCGGCCAGCCGGGCGAGCGCCTCGTCGGACACGTCGATCTCGGCCAGCCGCGCCCGCGCGCGTCCTGCCCAGGCCAGCACCGCCTCCACGTCGCCCGCGGATCCGGCCTCCCGGGTGCCGTATCGGCGCGCGAGTTCGTGCAGGCGCGCGCGGCGCTGCTGGGCCTGCTCGAGCTGGGCGGGGTCGAGCTCCAGCCCGGCGCCGTAGCGGGCGAGTTCCATCCCGAGGTCCGCGGCCAGCGTCGCGGTCTCGGCCAGGCGGGCCGCGAGCGCGTCCAGCTCCGGGTCGGCACCGGCGACGCCGTGCAGGGCGCGGCTCGCGCTCGCCAGCAGCGACGCGGCGTCACCCACCTCCGGCAGCGCCGCGTCGGGGTCGCCGACGACGGCGTCGTGCGCCGCCCGCGCCGCCGCGCGCAACGCCTCCGCCGCCCCCAGCCGTGCGGTCAACACGGCCAGCTCGGCGTCCTCGCCGGGCCGGGGGTCGGCGCGCTCGATCTCGGTCACGCCGTACTCGAGCATCTCGACCTCGCGCCGCAGCTCGGCGGCGTGCTCGACCCGTTCCCGCAAGGCACCCTCGGCCGCCCGCCAGCGGTCGAAGTGGGTCTGGTACTCCCCCAGGTCGATCCCGGCGAAGGCGTCGAGGACGGCCCGCTGGCGTGCGGGCCGGGTGAGCAGCACCTGGTCGGACTGCCCGTGGACGGCGAGCAGGGACTCCCCCAGTTCGGCCAGGACCGAGACCGGCGTCGCCGCGCCGCCCACGTGGGCGCGGGACCTGCCGCCGGCGCTGACCGAGCGCCGCACGATGAGCGTGGCGTCCTCGTCCAGGTCCCCGCCGGCCTCCGCGACGCGCGCGAGCAGCTGCGGATCGGCGACGGTCAGCCGCCCCTCGACGCTCGCCCGGTCGCAGCCGGAGCGGATCCGGGCCGGGTCGGCCCTGCCGCCGAACAGCAACTGCAGCCCGGTGATCACCATCGTCTTGCCCGCGCCGGTCTCGCCGGTGACCACGGTCAGCCCGGATCCCAGCGGCAGCACCGCCGCCTCGATGACGCCGAGGCCGTGCAGGCTGAGCTCTTCGATCACGGGGCATCCCGGCCGCCGGCGGCCTGACGGAACCCGTGCACCGGGAGCGCGAACTTGCTCACCAGCCGGTCGGTGAAGCTCCAGTCACCCAACCGCACGATGCGCACTGGCTGGCTGCCGCGGCGCACCAGCACCCGGGCCCCGGCGGGCACGGGGACGGAACGGCGGCCGTCGCAGCTGAGCACGCCGTCGTGTCCCGATTCGGGCAGGTCGATGGAGACGACCGATCCGGGGGCGACGACCAGCGGCCGCGCGAACAGGGCGTGCGCGGCGTTGGGGACCACCAGGAAGGCGTCGACGGTGGGCCACAGGATGGGCCCGCCCATCGAGAAGGCGTACGCGGTCGAGCCCGTGGGCGTCGCGCACAGCAGGCCGTCGCAGCCGAAGCGCAGCAGCGGCCGGTCGTCGACGGCGACGGAGATCTCGAGCATCCGCTCGCGGTTGGTCCGTTCGAGGGAGACCTCGTTCAGCGCCCACGCCGCGGCGGTGGGACCGCCGCCGACCAGCACCTGCGCCTCGACGGTGACCCGCTCGTCGACCTCGTACTGCCGCTGCACGATGGCGCGCACCGTGTCCGCCAGCGCGTTCGGCTCGATCTCGGCCAGGAAACCGACGTGCCCCAGGTTCACGCCGAGCATGGGGACGCCGGCCGGGCGCGCCATCTCGACGGCGCGCAGGAAGGTGCCGTCGCCGCCGAGGACGATCACGAGCTCGGATCCGGCGGCGGCCTCGGCCGGTGCCGGAACGATGCCCTCGACGGTGCCGGCCGCCGCCACCGCCGCCGCCTCCGCCGCGAGCATCCGCACCTGGACCCCGGCCTCCTGCAGCATGGCGGCCGTGCGGGCCGCGAAGACGGTCAGCGCCGGGCGGGCGGTGTGGGCCACCAGCAGCACCGAGCGCGCCGTCACGGGGCCACCCGGGTGTTCGGCTCACGACCGGGCGCCCGGTGCCGCGCGGCCCTCACAGGCCGGCCCCGATCACGCAGGTCGTGATGTCCTCGTCGCGCAGCGGGCCGCCGCCGCCGGACGGCGGTTCCCGGCGCAGCCACAGGAAGAACTCCACGTTCCCGGACGGGCCGGGCAGCGGGCTGCGGCAGGCGCCGTAGGGCAGCCATCCGAGCGCGCGTGCGCTCGCGGCCACGGCCCGGACGGCGTCGGCGCGCAGCAGCGGATCGCGCACCACGCCGCCGGCCCCGAGGCGCTCGCGCCCGACCTCGAACTGCGGCTTCACCATCGGCAGCAGGTCGCCGTCGGCGGCGGTGCAGGCGACCAGCGCCGGCAGCACGAGCGACAGGGAGATGAACGACAGGTCCGCGACCGTGAGCCCGACCGGGCCACCGATCTGCTCGGGCCTCAGATGGCGCACGTTCGTGCGATCGTGCACCTCGACGCGACCGTCGCTGCGCAGCGCCCAGGCCAACTGGCCGTAGCCGACGTCGACCGCGACGACCTGGCGGGCGCCGCGGCGCAGCAGCACGTCGGTGAACCCCCCGGTCGAGGCGCCCGCGTCCAGGCAGCGCCGGCCGGCGACGGCGATCGAGCCGAAGGCGTCCAGCGCACCGGCGAGCTTGTGCCCGCCGCGGGAGGCGTATCCGGGCTCCTCGCCGTCGCGCAGCCGCACGGGGGTGCGTTCGTCCACGCCGGTGGCCGCCTTGGACGCGACGACTCCGCGCACCTCCACCCGGCCGGCGTCGATCAGCGACACCGCCGCCTGGCGCGAGCGCGCCAGCCCCCGGCGCACCAGTTCCGCGTCGAGGCGATGTACCCGGGCTCCGGCCACCGCGGCAGTCCTCAGCCGCCGTCGATCTCGGCCAGCGCGTCCTGCAGCGCGCCGTGGATCTCCTGATAGGTGCCGGCATGTTCGGCCAGCGGCGCGGCGGGCAGTTCCCCGACCCGGGCGGCCGCGGCCGCGACCCGTGCCAGCACCGCGTCCGCGTCGTGCGCGGGCGCACCGGGGTCGCCGGGCTCCCCCGGTGCGGGATCCGGCCCGGGAGGGCCCGGGAGCTCCCGGCCGGAGGGCACGTCCTGATCGGCCATCTACCGATCCTCCTGGTCCTCGCGGGTACTCGTGCCTGTCCTGCACAGACGCTACCTGCCCGGCGCAGCGCGATGGCGTCACGCTCGCCGGTGTGAGACTCTGCCCCAGCGACCGGAAAGGATCTCCCGTGGCGTCTCGTGAACAGTGCGAGCAGGCGTTGCACCGCCTTGCCGAACGGCTCGGCGGCGCCGACGACGCAACGCGCTCCCGGGCCGGATTCGACCGCACGCTGAGCTGTCGGCTGCGGGATCTGGACACCGCCTTCGCGGGCCGGTTGGCCGACGGCCGATTGCACGACATCCGCGAGATCGATGCGGCGCAGGCACGCGAAGCCCAGGTCAAGCTGGCCATGTCGAGCGACGACCTGCTCGCGCTCGTCGCCGGCGACCTGAACATGGCCGCCGCGTGGGCCAGCGGCCGGATCCGGGTCGACGCCGGAATCCTGGACCTGCTGCGGTTGCGCACGATCTTCTGAACGCTTCTGAGCGCGGCCCGTGGGGCGGCCCCTCGGGACCTTCCCCGGGGTCGCCGCCCGTGGTGCTAGCTGTCGAGCCCGAGGTGCCGCAGCGCCTCGGCGGCCGGTGCCCCGTCACCGCGGACCCGCCAGCGTTGCGGCGCCTCCGGGCGCTGCCACGCGGCGGCGCACAGCGCCCGCAACGCGTCGAGATCGCGCTCCCGGGGCGCTCGGGCAGCCGCGCCCG
>SCQZ01000416.1 GCA_004299665.1 Jatrophihabitans sp. | reverse complement strand
GCCGGCGGCAGCGGGCTGCTCGGCCGCGGCCTGAGCTTCGTCGTCGCGGGGGTGGGGCAGACCGGCGTGCTGGGCTCGCCCGGGACGGCCACGCCGTGCACCTACAGCTGGCAGCCGCCGACGACGGCGGACATCCACCTGGCAGCCTCGGTGCCGCCGGACAAGCTCGCCGTGGGCGGCACGGCGACGGCGACGGCGACGCTGACCTTCGTCGGGGACCAGGACGCTGCCACCGGTGGGGTCGGCGGCCAGTTCACCTACCAGCTCCTGTCCGGCGGCTCGATCGTGGCGACGTCGGGCCCGACGACGGCCACCACGGTGCAGCTGCCGGGGATCGCGCCGGGGCAGGGTTACCAGGTCCAGGTCTCGGTCATCCCGCCGCGGCACCCGGAGGCGGCGGCACTGGTCGGGCCGGTCACCGTCAACGTCGCGGTGGCCGGGTGGCCGGCACTGAGCGCCACGGCCTCGTTCGCCAACGGTTCCGGCGGTGCCGCCGCGTACTGGCAGGGTGCCCTGACCGTGACCCTCTCGGGCATCACGAGCGCCCAGGCGCGGGGCGAGACCTTCGACCTGACGAGCGGGTCGCGCCTGCAGTGCGGCAGCGCCAGCATCCCGTTGTCCAAGAGCAACTTCGACCCGGCCCAGCCGCTGGTCTTCCCCGGAATCGATCGCTCCCAGGTGTACGGGACCGACTGCGCCGCGATCATCGGGCTGGTGGAGGATCCCGTCACGCAGCGCCAGCCGCCGTACTTCGGCAACACCCCCTCCGACCCGGTCACGTCCACGCGATTCGCGATCGCGCCGCCGGACTTCGTGACCACCGCCGGGGAGTTCACCGCCGGCTTCGAGGCCAACCAGCCACGCAACAGCCCCCGTGTGGCGGTGGCGTTCGCCGCGAGCGACCCCGCGCACGAGGGCTCCTACATCCAGAACGACACCGCGAACTGGTCCCTGCAGCTGTCCAACGACGGCGGATCCACCTTCACCTGCGGCTCGTCGCAGGCCAACCCGGCCGGCGGCGGCGCCGAGATCGCCGTGGCGAACAGCAACTGCGTGAAGAACGCGACCGGTTGGAGGGTGCGGATCATCTTCAGCTACTTCGGCGCCACGCCCGGTTCGCTGCCGTTCACGATCGACGCCAACACCCAGAACGTGCCGCAGCCCGTCGACCCGACCCAGATCGCCTTCACGGCGAGGTGGTGCCCCGCGGGGGTCCTGTCGTGCGGGCCGTTGCAGAGCACCGCGGCCATCCAGACGACCTACAGCGGCCCGTATTCCCCGCAGGTGATCAAGCAGTTGACGTGGACCATCACCATCACCGCCGACAGCGCGCCCGGATCGTGCGGGGGTTCCTCCACGGCGCCTGACCAGAACGGCGCCACCGACTCGTGGGTCGTGGACACCACGGCATGCCCGACCACGTACGTGCCCGGCGGTGGCGGCTCGGCACGGGCGACCACGTACACCATCGAACTGAGCTTCACCGACCCCGTGTACGGCACCGTCGGCCGGTACCCGTACACGGTGAGCGCGTCGTGATCCCGCCGCCCGAGCAGGAGGACCGTCCTTGACCGCCCCCGCTGAGTCCGTCGCCCGCGTCGCCCACGACGTCGAGCGGCTGTGCACCAACATCGGCTACGTCATCCAGGGAAAGCCCGAGGTCGTCCGCAACGCGGTGGTCTGCCTGCTGGCCGAGGGCCACCTGCTGCTGGAGGACGTGCCCGGCACCGGCAAGACCTCCCTGGCCCGCGCGCTGGCGATGTCGCTGTCGGTCACCTGGCACCGCGTCCAGTTCACCCCCGACCTGCTGCCCTCGGACGTCACCGGCGTGACGATCTACAACCAGGCCAGCCACGAGTTCGAGTTCAAGCCCGGACCGGTGTTCGCGAGCATCGTGCTGGCCGACGAGATCAACCGCGCCTCGCCGAAGACGCAGTCGGCACTGCTGGAGGTGATGGAGGAGGGCACCGCCAGCGTCGACGGCGTCGTGCACCCGATGCCCCGGCCGTTCATGGTCGTCGCCACGCAGAACCCGATCGACATGGAGGGCACCTACGTGCTGCCGGAGGCGCAGCTGGACCGGTTCCTGATGCGCCTGACGGTCGGGTACCCGTCGGCGGACGCCGAGGCCGCGGTGCTGCGCACGCAGAAGATGGGACCGACCGTCGAGAACCTCATGCCGGTCCTGTCCCGCATCGAGGTGCAGGGCATGATCCGCGCCGTCAAGCAGGTCGAGGTCGCCCCGGCGCTGGAGTCCTACATCGTCGCGCTCGCCACCGCCACCCGCGGCATGTCCGAGCTGCGCCTCGGCGTCTCCCCGCGCGGGAGCCTGGCGCTGCTGCGCGCGGCGCGGGCCCACGCGGCGACGCACGGACGGCCGTTCGTGCTGCCCGAGGACGTCAAGGCGATGGCCCCGATCGTGCTGGCGCACCGGCTGATCCTGCAGCCGGAGGCCGAACTGCAGGGGCGTACCGGCGCCGAACTCATCTCGCGCGCGCTGCAGTCGGTGCCCGTCCCCCGCGCCGTCTCGGCGTAGCCGCGCCAGAACCCCATGGGATCGCAGCCGTGACGCGGATGGGCCTGGCCGCCCTGCTCGGCGGGATGGCCGCGATCGTGCTCGGCCTGACCCTGCACTGGCCGGCGTTCGACCTCATCGGCATCGCGCTGCTGCTGCTCGTGGTGATCGCGCTGGCGAACGTCGTGCGGCCCTCGGCGCTGGCGATCGAGCGGGCGATCCAGCCTCCGCGCGTACCGAAGGGATCACCGGCGATCGCCGTGCTGCACTTCGCGAACCGGGGGCGGCGCACGATCGGCGTCACGATCGCGAACCAGCCCTTCGGCGACGGCGTCGTGCGCACCGTCATCCCCCGCATGCGCCGCGGCGAGCGCGGCATGCGCACGTACCGGCTGCCGACCCGGCGCCGTGGCATCTTCGAGGTCGGACCGGTGGAGGTGACCCGCCGCGACGCCTTCGAACTGTTCCGCCTCTCGCGCAAGCACGGTCAGCCCGACCGGATCTGGGTCTACCCGAGGATCCTGCCGTTCCGGGCGCTGCCGACCGGGCAGATACGCCACCTGGAAGGTCCCTCGTCGGACACGTCGCCCCAGGGCACCATCACCTTCCACCGGCTGCGCGACTACGTCGTGGGCGACGACCTGCGGCTGGTGCACTGGCGCTCGTCGGCGCGCACCGGCAAGCTCGTGGTCAAGCACAACGTGGACACGTCCCAGCCCTATACGGTCGTGCTGTTCGACCAGCGCCCGGACCGGTACACCGAGGCGGCCTTCGAGGAGGCCGTCGACGTCGCCGCATCGGTGATCGTCTCCGCCGGGGGGAACAAGGCACCGGTCGAACTGCGCCTGAGCGAGGGCACCGTCGTCGGGGGCCCCCGGATCCGGGACGTCACCGCGCACGTCGATCACCTCACGGGAGTGGAGCCGAACCCCGACGGATCGCTGCAGGCCGCGCTGCTGCGGCTGCGCCGGTCACGCGGCGGCACGGCGCTGATCGTCGTTACCGGCGTGCTGGACACCGCGGACATGCCGTACGTCACCGCGCTGCGCCGCCGCTACGACCGGATCGTGGTCGTGTCGCTCGACCCGGACCGCCCGCAGCACGCCACCTACCGAGGGGTGCGCGTGATCGTCGCCGCGGACGCGGACGAGGCGTGCGAGGCCTGGAACCTGCACCTGCACCCCGGGATGGTCCTGCTGTGAGGGCCGAGCGGCGCCCGGCGCCCACGCGCCGGCGGCACCACGGGGCGCACCCGTGAGGTCGCTGATCCCGTGGCTGCTGCTGCCGCTGTGCCTCGTCGCCGGGGTGCTGGCCGCCGTGCCCTGGCTGCAGGCCTACGGCTCCGGCGTCGCGGTCGTCCCCGTTCTCGGCGCGGCCGTGCTCAGCCCGCTCGTCCCGGCGGCAGCGGCGCGGGCGCGCGTGCGCGCCGTCTGGCTGTCGCTGCTGATCGACGTCGGCGCGTTCGCCGTGTACACGCTTGCGGTGGTCCTGCACGACCCGCTGGGCGTTCCGGACATCGTGCGCGGCCTGGTGCGCGGGCCGTCGCAGATCCTCACCTTCGCACTGCCGCTGGTCAGTCCCCGTACGCTGCTGGTCGCCCCGGTGGCACTGGTGTGGCTGGCCGGGACGATCGCCGGCGAGTGCTTCACCCGGCGCTGGTTCACGGTGCTGCCGTACCCGGCCTTCCTCGTCTCGTACGCACTCGCGTACGCGGCGAGCGCACGCGCACACCGGACCGGCCTGGTACGCGAGGCGGTGCTGGCCGCCGCCCTGCTGCTGGCGCTGCTGCTGCTGCGGGTGGTGCAGACCTGGGTGCGGCAGGACCAGACCGCCGAGTCCACGCAGGCGGACGGGATCTTGCCGCTGCGCGGTGCCGTCGTCGGTGCCGCAACGGCGGTGGTGGTCACGCTGGTCGCCTCGCTCTCGGTCCAGTCCGGTGCCTTCACCGGTGCGGCGCGCGCGCCACAGCGGGTCCCACCGATCGACACGACCCAACCGCTGTCCCCCGTCGACTTCGTCGCCGCGCTGCGACCCCGTACGCCGGGCGCAGCGGCCGAGCCGGTCTTCACCGTCACGCTCGACCGGCCCGCGCCCGGGTACTTCTCCCTCGCCGACCTGGACACCTACGACGGCGCCGGCTGGTCGTTCGAACGCACCTTCCGTCCATCCGGGGGGGTGGTGCCCGACGACGCCGACCCCGAACTCCAGCACTCCGGCGGCACCGTCCTGCAGCAGTACCGCATCGACGCCGGGCCGCTCGCCGGCGAGCCCTGGATGCCCTACCTCAACCGCCCGGTACGGGTGAGCGGGCTGGGCGTCAACGTCGACGCCGACAGCGGGATGGTGGTGCCCGCCTCCGCGGCCGGCGCGGGCAGCGAGTACAGCGTGAGCTCGCTCACCGCGGACCGGTCGTTCGGGTCGCTGCCCGCGACCGCCGTCCCGGACACGGGCACCGCCGCCCAGAACGCGGCCATCCCGGTGACGACCAGCCAGCGGCTGACCGATCTCGTCGACGCGTTCAGCGCCGAGGTCGGTGTGCCGACCGCCCGTCACATCGCGTTCCTGCAGGCGCTCGCCCAGGACCTGCGCACGCACTACGGGCTGACGGAGGCGGCGGGATCGGGGGCGGCGCCGTCGTCCACGCCGTCGCCGTCGGCGTCGTCGTCGCCGTCGCCGTCACCGTCGGCGTCACCGTCGTCGCCCACCGGCGCGACCCAGGCGCGGGCCGGCAGTACCGCGTACTCCGCCGTGCTCAGTTCGATCGGCCAGGACCGGGTGGGCTCGCCGGAGCAGTACGCCACCCTGGTCGCGCTCGTGGCCCGGTACCTCGGCGTGCCGGCCCGGGTGGCGACGGGGTTCCGGGTGGTGCCGCCGGATTCCTCCGGCCTGCTCGCGAAGGACACCTACCAGGTCACGACCGCCGACGCGTGGACGTGGGTCGAGGTGCCGATCGTCGGCGTCGGCTGGGTCGTGCTCGACGCCGCGCCGAGCATCCACGGCACCGGCCGGCAGCGCCCGAGCGCGGTGGCCGGCGCATCCCAGACGCCGTCCCCGACCCCGACCCAGAACGCGCAGTTGACCAAGGGCAACGGCGGTAACGCGGTGGCGCCCCGCAGCACGGTGCCGCGGTCGCACACGTCCGCTCCGGTCACGCTGATGGTGGTCGTCGTGCTGATCGCGGCGGCGCTGCTGGTCGCCCTGCTCGCGGTGCTCCTGCTGCGCAAGGGCCGGCGGCGCCGTCGCCGGCTGCACGCCGCCGACCCGCGCGCCCGCGTGGTCGGGGCCTGGCTCGAGAGCATCGACATGCTCACCGAGGCGGGACTGCCGCCGCTGACGACGATGACCGGTGAGGAGATCGCGGCGCTGACCGGCGAGCAGTTCGGTCCGGATCCCGGCGGCGCGGCCGGCTTCATCGGGCGCACGGCGGGGGCCGCGATCTACAGCACGGCGCTGCTCGTCCGGCCCGAGGACGCGGACGCCGCGTGGGCGGCGCAGCGGCAACTGCGGCGGCAGGTGAACCGGCGGCTGGGCGTCGGCGGCAGGTTGCGCGCCTGGCTGCGCTACACCCGGGTCCGCCGCGGCACCGGTCGCGGTTGAGACCCGCGGCGCACCGCCGCGGCTGAGACCCCCGCCGCGGCACCGGTCGCGGCAGCCCTCAAGCGGACAGCGCCAGCATCGCGCGGATGCGGTACGCGTCGAGCAGCGCGTGCAGGTGAGGCAGCTCGCCGCCGAGGCGGCGGGTGGCCGGGAGTTCGACCGCGCCGGCGGGCGTGATCGCGAGCAGCATGCCGCGCGTCCGGGGGCCGGGCTCCCCGTCCGTGAAGTGCTGCTCGAACGCGAGCACCTCCGACCACGGCATCCGTTCGCAGGACAGCAGCCGGCGCAGCCGCACCTCGCCGGCGTCCACGGTCAACGAGCTCAGCCCGGACCGCACCGTGAGCTTCGGTCGCAACGAGGCCGGGTCGATGACGATGTCGCCGACGAACTGGGGGCCGGCTCCCAGGAACTGCGCAGCCGGGGTACGCACCGCCCACCGCGGCACGGCAGCCGTGGCGGAGGCGGCCGCGGGCGGCGGGCCGCCGGTCGCCGCCGGCGGCACGGGATACCGGTCCGGGACCGCGGCCGGGGCGGCTGCCGCCGGCGCCTGCGGCGACGTCGGTGCCTGCGGTGACGGGGGAGTGATGGGGGCGGTCGCATCGGCGTCGGGCACCTGCCGACCGACCGCCTCGTCGAAGGGCAGGTCGAGTTCGTCGTCGATGGCGACCCGCAGGCGCCCGTTCGGCGCGGCCGCGCCCGGTTCCGGTACGACGCTCGGGATCGGCTCGGGCACGGGTCCGGGCGTCGGGACCGGATCGGGTGTCGGGACCGGCTCGGGTTCGGGCATCGGGATCGGTTCGGGTGTCGGCACCGAATCGGCGATCACGGGTGCCGGGCCCGCGGTCGCGGCGCCGGTCCCGCGGTCGGGGCCGGGCGCCGACCAGGCCGGCAGGGATCTGGCGGCCAGGGGTCCGGCGGCCGGGGACGGGGCGTACGCC
>SCQZ01000415.1 GCA_004299665.1 Jatrophihabitans sp. | reverse complement strand
CGGTCTGGTACGTCGGGATCTACACGCAGTGGCTCAAGCGCCGCTCGCCGGAGAACATCGTGATCGGGGGCGCCGCCGGATGCTTCCCCGTGCTGGTCGGCTGGGCTGCGGCGCGCGGCAGCCTGGACGCCACCGCGGTCCTGCTCGCCGTGGTCGTGTTCTGCTGGACGCCACCGCACTTCTGGTCCCTCGCCACGCTGCTGCGCGAGGACTACCGGCAGGCCAACGTGCCGATGCTGCCCGTCGTCGCGTCGTCGGCACGCACGTCGCTGCGGATGCTGCGCTACTCCGTGGCCACGTTCATCGCGAGCGTCCTGCCCGTGCTGTGGGGCGGCCTCGGGGTGGCATATCTGGGCGTCGCCCTGCTCAGCAGCGCGCGACTTTGCGACCTCACCTTACGGTTCCGGCGCACCCCCGACACGCACGCCGCGCACCGGTTGTTCGGCTACTCGCTGCTGTACCTGGCGATCCTGTTCGCGGCGGCGGCGCTGGACCGAACGCTCGGAGCGCCGACCGTTCGTCTGTGGTGAGCGCGCGTGCTCCTCGCCGACGCGCTTCCGCCGCCGTTCAGCGGCGGCGGGCTGCTGCGCGGTTGGGAGTTGGCACCGACGGTAGTGGTCCCGATCGTCGTGGTGGCGGCGCTCTACCTGGCCGGCTACCATCGCGTCCGGCTGCAGCCGCGGCCGGTGTTCCCGCCGTACCGCGCGTGGTCGTTCGTGGGCGGGCTGGTGGCGATCCTGCTCGCGGTGGACGGGCCGGTGGACTCCTACTCGGACGTCGACCTGGCGGTGCACATGGCGCAGCACCTGGTGCTGCTCGACGTCGCCGCTCCGCTGCTGGTCCTCGGCGCGCCGATCACGGTCGCGTTGCGGGCGCTGGCCCCCGCCACCCGCTCCCGCTACGTGCTGCCCGTCCTGCGCAGCCGCACCGCCCACGCGTTGAGCCGGCCGGTGGTCGTCGGCGTGCTCTACGCCGGTGACCTGGTCGGTACCCACTTCACCGGTTTCTACAACCTCGCGCTCTCCCACCAGGTCGTGCACGACCTGGAGCACCTGAGCTACCTGATCATCGGCGTACTGCTCTGGTCGGTGGTACTCGGCGTCGACCCCGTGCAGGGCCGGCCGTCGCACCCGCAGCGGATCATGCTGGTGATCCTGCTGATGCCGGTGATGGCGATCGTCTCGCTCGTCTTCATCCTCGCCACGCACTCCCTGTACCCCTACTACCAGGCGCTGCCGGCACCGTGGGGCGGCCGCACCGCCGCGCTGGGTAACCAGGCGCTGGCCGGGGCCATCATGTGGATCCCGGCGACCCTGATCAGCCTGGGGCAGGTGTTCTACATCAGCGTCGACTGGTTCCACAAGGACGAGGCGCGCCAGTTGCGGATCGAGGCCCAGGAGGACGCCCATGAGCGATCTTGTCCCTGACCTGCGCCGGTTCCGGGTCGCGCCGGCGCTGTTGCGCCGACTGAGCATCCTGGCCGCGGCGCTGCTCGCGTTGATCGTGGTCACCGGGGCGACGGTGCGGTTGACGTCGTCCGGTCTGGGCTGCCCGACGTGGCCGAAGTGCACGCAGACCTCACTGGTTGCGCCCGCGAGCTACCACGCACTCGTCGAATTCGTCAACCGGGTCGTCACCTTCCTGGTGGGGGTGTTCGTGGCGCTCGTCGCCATCGCTTCGCTCCTGCGCGCGCCGCGCCGGCGCGATCTCGTGCTGCTCGCGTGGAGTCTGGTCGCCGGCTTTCTGGGCCAAGCCGTCATCGGCGGGCTCTCGGTGATCTACCACCTCGCCCCGCCGTGGGTCATGGGCCACTTCCTGCTGTCGATGCTGCTGGTCTGGGCATCGCTCGTGCTCGTCCACCGGGCGCACCCGGACTGGACGCCGCGCAGGCCGCGGGCGCCGCGCGAACTGCTCTGGCTCGGACGGCTGCTGGTGCTGGTCGCGGGCGGCGTGCTGTTCCTCGGGACCGTGACCACGGGCACCGGCCCGCACGCCGGGTCCGGCGGGCACGTCCAACGGCTTCGCTTCCCGCTGGAGCGGGTGACCCAGCTGCATGCCGACTCGGCCCTGCTTCTCACCGGGCTGGTGGTGGCGACCGTCTTCGCCGTGCGGCTCGCGCACGCCACGGTCCTGGTGCGGCGCCGGTCGGATCTCCTCGCCGGCGCCGTGCTGCTGCAGGTCGCGATCGGGTATACGCAGTACTTCCTGAACCTGCCACCCAGCGTCGTCGAACTGCACGTCGCCGGTGCCACGCTGCTGTGGGCGGCCACGCTCTGGCTGCAGCTGGGCTTCACCGCGGCCCAGCGGCCCGTGCCGTTCCCGCGCGCCCTCCCGGTGTTGGCGCACGCCGCGCCGCTGGCGGAGCGGGAGAAGGTCGTCCGGTGACCGCGGTCGCGGTGGCACCGCCCGTGGTCGAGACCGTGCCGATCGGGCTCTTCCGGCGAGTCGACGGCGCGCTTACCGCATTCCTCGACGACCGGGCCGTCGAGCTCGCCGCCGCCGGCCCGGAGCCGGGCGACCTGATCGCCCTGGCGCGGACGGCGCTGCGCGGCGGCAAGCGACTGCGGCCCTGCTTCGCGTACTGGGGCTGGCGCGCTGCCTGCGGCGAACCGGAGCCGGATGACGGACTGGTCGCCCTGGCCGCGAGCCTGGAGCTGCTGCACACCTGCGCGCTCGTCCAGGACGACGTGATGGACGGCTCGCAGCGGCGGCGCGGGCGCCCCGCCGCGCACCGCGAACTCGCCCGGCTCTGTCGCATACGCGGCTGGTCAGGAGACGCCGATCGGTTCGGGCGCTCGGCCGCCACGCTGCTGGGCGACCTGCTGCTGACCTGGGCCGACTCGGTCTTCGCGGCCGCTCCGGTGCCTGCGGCGCAACGGCCTGCGGCCCGGCAAGTCTACGAGAATATGCGGCAACTGGTGATGGCGGGCCAGTACCTCGACCTCGTGGTGCACGCGCGGGGTGGGTTCTCCGTCGACGACACGCTTCGCGTCGCGGCGTTCAAGACCGGGAGCTACACGGTGGAGGGGCCGCTGCAACTCGGCGCCGCGGCCGCGGGTGCCCCGCCCGCCGTGCGCGCTGCGCTGACCCGTTACGCGGTGCCGCTCGGCGAGGCGTTCCAGCTCCGCGACGACGTGCTCGGCGTCTTCGGTGATGCCGCGGTCACGGGCAAGCCGGTCGGTGACGACCTGCGCGAGGGCAAGCGCACGCTGCTGGTCGCTCTAGCCGTGGCGTCGGCAGGACCGTCGGAGGCGAACCTGCTCAGGACTGGCCTGGGCGACCCCGCTCTGTCCGAGTCGGACGTCGTGGCGCTGCGTGCGCTCATCGTCGCCACCGGCGCCCTGGCCGAGGTCGAGCGCCGCATCGCCGCGGGCCGTGCCATGGCACGGGTCGCGCTCCGAGGTGCTCCCCTGGCCGCGGCCGCGATCAACGCTCTGGATGACCTGGCGGTCCAGGTGACGGCCCGCGACCGGTGATCGGCGACGGCCTCGGTGCCGAGGAGGCGGGAGTGAGGCGATGCTGGTCACGGCCGTGCACGGGTGCGAGCAGCACGCGTGAACCGCCGGAGGTCGGCGCATCGGCCTCGACCGGATCTTGATAAGGCTCAATGCGTGGTGGGGAGCAGGTCGCGCACCGACCGGCGGCGCAGGACCATGGCCAGTCCGGTGCCGACTATGAGCCCGTAGAGCAGGTGGGTCAGGAAGAACGCGACCTGGGGGGTGAGGGCCATCATCGGGTTGGTCG
>SCQZ01000414.1 GCA_004299665.1 Jatrophihabitans sp. | reverse complement strand
CACGAAGGCGGCGAAGGTGATCACCTCGGCGACGCGGGCGGTGGCGTGCACCACCGCCGCGCGGCCGCGTGCCCCGGCACGCAAGTGTTCGCGGTAGCGGAACAGCGTGAACAGGATGTAGTCGGTGCCGATCCCGAACAGCACCACCGTCAGCAGCGGCGGCAGGTCGAGGCTGACGTCGAAACCGAGGTGCGTGGCGGCCAGCGCGATCAGCGAACTCGCGGTCAGGAACACCAGCGCGATCGACGCCAGCGGCAGCAGTGCCGCGACCGGGCTGCGGAACACCAGCAGCAGCAGCGCGAGGATCAGCGCGATCGTCGCTATGCCGACCGTCTTCTCCGCGGTTGCGTGCGCGTTGTGGTCGTCGAGTTTGATCGCCGCCTCGCCGGTCAACCCTGCCCTGAGCCCGGTGCCCTCGAGGCGCTGGGTCGCCTCGTGGCGGACGGTGCCCGCCGCGTCGAGCACCGCCGGGTCGCCCGAACTGCCGGCGAAGCGCACCGGGGCCAACTCCAGCAAGCCGTCGGGCGAGCGCTGCCCGACCTGGACGGAGGTCACGCGCTCGATCCCCGCGTGGCCGATCCCCTGCACCGCGGATCCGATCCGGCTCTGGTCGAGCGCCGTCAGCCGGGTGCCGTCCTGGCGGGAGAAGACCAGCAGCGCGGTAGCCCCGGCGCGGTCGGGGAAGGCCGCCCGGGCGAGCGCGTCGGCCTGCGCCGACTCGTACGAGCCCGGCAGGAAGCTCGCCTCGTTGGAGTTGGTGACATCCCCCAGCCTGGGCGAGAAGGGCACGATCGCGATCGCGGCGAGGACCCAGGCTGCGATCACCCACCAGCGGTGCGCGACGACGAAGGCGGACACCCGGCCGAACATCACCGGCCCCCGCCGCACGACCCTCGACGGCCGCGTCGCGGCGGTCGGCTCGCTCCGTACAGGCCCATCGCGCTCTCCTCCATACTGAGACACTGCTGTCTCGGCTCTAATGTAGACGCCATTGTCTCGCTTTTCAACGAGCGCCCGGTCCCGGGCGCCCGGCGGCCCGTCGCGCGGGACGACGGCTGCCCGCAGGGGGCATAGGGTGCGCCCATGGATCTGCTCGCCTCCTGGGCCGTGGGGAGCCACACCACGGGAGGGGTCGCGCACCCGACGTACCGCAAGGGCGACGGACCGGGCGTGATCGTGATCCATGAGGTGCCCGGCATCACCCCGAAGGTGATCGCGTTCGCCGAGGAGGTGGTCGCGCGGGGCTTCACGGTCGTGATGCCGTCGCTGTTCGGCCGGCCGCAGGCCGACCCGACGGCGGCCGAGTCGCTGCGGTCCATCGCGCGGGTCTGTGTCAGCGCGGAATTCAGCCTGTTCGCGCTCGGGCGGACGAGCCCCGTGGCGATCTGGCTGCGATCGCTGGCCCGGCAGTTGCATGCCCAGGTCGGCGGCCCGGGCGTGGGCGCGGTGGGCATGTGCCTGACAGGTGGCTTCGCGCTGGCGATGCTGGCCGACGCGCCGATCGCGGCACCGGTGCTGGCGCAGCCTGCC